>CAYRRJ010000019.1:0-11588 GCA_964426645.1 uncultured Campylobacterales bacterium
AGGGATATTCAATGCAGTTTGATGACAAAACTGTCATACAGTCACCAGATCTTCCTCAGGATATTGAAGCTGATGTCATATATGTCAATATAGACAAATCCTATGCTGTCTTGGAAAATTTAAAATTCCTGAAAACAAGTGCGAACAACAGACAACATACAAGAGTACAGCCAAGTCTCAGAACTCCTATCATGATAAAATATGGAAAGTATTCATATCAGGGAGATATTATGGATATATCTACAAATGCTATAGCCATAAAATTTAATCGTATGATGGATGAAAAAATTCTGAATAAAGATGTTGAATTGAGATTCAAACTTCCGGATGATGACGAAGAAAATGGTTTTGTATATATGGAAATAGAAGGAAAAATTACATATATAGGAGAGCTAGATACAAACAAATCCAAAGTTGTTGTTATGTTAAATCTTGTAAGACCTTATGATTCCTATCTCCTAAAATATATGTACCAAAGACAGAAAGAGTTGATTTTGGAACTTAAAAAAGCTGTTAAACTCAACAGTAAATAGGATACACTTTGAAAATCTTAAGAGCTGATTTTTTAATTACATGTAAAGATGATTTTGAAATTATAGAAGATGGTGTTATATTTTTTGACGAAAATATAATAGATATAAAAAAATACACTGAAGTAGAACAAAAAGACTACAATATAGAATATCTCGGTGAAAATTCGGTCATACTGCCGGGACTTGTAAATCCACATGTACATCTGGAATTTAGTGCAAACAAAACAACTCTGAGTTACGGAGATTTTATAACCTGGTTGGGAAGTGTAATTATAAACAGAGAAGAACTGATTGAAAAAAGAGAAATATTTATCAAAAAAGCCCTAAATAACATTTTAAAAAGCGGAACTACTGCTATAGGTGCCATAAGTAGCTTCGGAGGAGAGCTTAAGGAGTGTGTCTCTTCAGAATTAAAAGTAGTTTATTTTAATGAAATTTTAGGTTCAAGAGCAGATACGGTAGATATTTTGTTTCAGGATTTTAAATCAAGACTGCACATAAGTGAAGATATGGCTGATGAAAAATTTATCCCTGCTATATCTGTACATTCTCCATATTCCACTCATCCTATTTTGGCAAAAAACGCACTTGATATAGCAATAAAAAAGAATTATCTGATATCCACCCATTTCATGGAATCTCAAGCCGAAAGAGACTGGCTTGACAATGGAACCGGTGATTTTATAAAGTTTTTCAACTCCTTTACCCCAAATGCAAAACCCCTCTGTAGCGGACTTGAATACCTTGATTTGTTTAAAGATACCAAAACTCTTTTTACCCATTGTACAAAAGCAACAAAAGAAGAAATAGACAAAATCAAATCCCAAAACGGTTATATTACCCACTGTCCCGTTTCAAACAGACTTTTGGGAAATGGAAGATTAAAAATAGAACAACTGAATGAGAATATTCTGACTTTGGGAACAGACGGATTAAGTTCAAATATTTCCCTCAATTTATGGGATGAGATGAGAATGGCTCTTATGCTTCATGATAATGAAGATATAAATAAATTGGCAAAACAACTTTTAAAAATGGCTACAAAAAATGGAGCAAAATCTTTGATGCTAAACAGCTCGGAGTTGAAAAAAGGCAAAAAAGCTGATATCATAGTTGTAAGTCTGCCTGATAAAATCATTTCAAAAGATGAACTGGCAACACACCTTATACTAAATACCAAAGAAGCAAAAAAAGTCTTTATAGACGGAAAAGAGATTTTTTAGAAGTGCCCACAATAGCTTCTCTATAAAACTTCTGCTTTCAAAGAGGATTCTTTGCTTTGGAGCTCAAAAATATCACCGTTTTTGAGCTCACTAAGTTTTACTTTTTTACCCTCTTTTACAGTCTGCGCAAAATAGTCATTTAACCCCAAAACAGGATTTCTGGATTTTAAAGAATTTAAAAGACTATTTAGAGATGTCTCTTTTTTAACTATGTGATTTTTAAATGAAAAACCCAGCTCATCTTCCAAAGATTTTATACTTTCTCTTTTTAAATCCAAAATCTGTGTCAATTTAAGATTAAAACTCTTTTTTAAAAACTCTATATCTTTATTTAAATTATGAAATTTATGCTCAAACGAATATCTTTGAAACTCTTTTTCAAGATTTGACAAACTATGTTCTTTTTTTGCCAGATGACCTAAAAAAGTTCTTTTAAATTCATCCATCTTTTCATCAATCCAAATTAGAAACTCATTTTTATCAGGAAGTATCATCTCCATAGCCGCACTTGGGGTGGGTGCTCTTAAATCAGCAACAAAATCACTTATAACAAAATCTATTTCATGCCCTACTGCAGAAACTACAGGAGTTTTTGCTTCAAAAATAGCATGGGCTACTCTCTCTTCATTGAATCCCCACAAATCTTCTATGCTACCTCCTCCTCTCGCTACTACTATAACATCAACCTCTAACAAATCTGCCTTTTTAATTCCATTAACTATAGAAAAACTGCTGCTCTCTCCCTGTACTACAGTATCAACAACTACTATGCTTAAAAGAGGCCATCTCTTGTTGGCAACTCTTATCATATCCTGTAAAGCAGCAGAAGTTTCAGATGTAACCAATGCTATTTTTTTTATAAACTTGGGTATCTTCTTTTTCTTCTCAACAGAAAAATATCCCATATCTTCCAATCTTTTTTTTAGCTGCTCATAAGCCAAAGCCAACGCTCCGCTACCGCTTGGTTCTATACTTACACAATTCAGCTGATAACTTCCTCTGGGAATATAAACAGATATAGAACCATGTATAAAAACACTCATTCCTTCTTCCAAACGAAATTTCATTTTAGCATTATTGCCTCTAAACATAACACAGGATATTGAAGAGTTTTCATCTTTGATAGTAAAATACAAATGTCCGGAATTATGATAAGTTACGCGAGAAACCTCTCCCTCTATATAAACATGTAAAAAGGTACTCTCCAAAAGTGACTTTATCTGTTCGTTCAAAGACGTAACACTGAGTGCTTTTTGCATAAGTTATCTTGTTAAAAAAAATAAAAATTTATCATTGTCAAAGGTTAAATCAACCTGTACACCTTTTTTCTCACCCGCAACCTCAAGCAAAGCATCAATATCAGAATATGTTCTGGGCAAAGTAATATTTACACTTATATGTTCATCTGCCAAAAGAGTTTTTACCTTACCCCCGACTATATTGACAAGTTCTGCCAAAGTATCAAGAACCATCTCCTCATCATCTGTACTTTCTCCTATCAGGAGTTCACAGGCTCTCTTGGCTATACCCATAGGAAATACAAGAACAATCATACCGTCTATATCACCGTAAAACCCTATGGAACTTGCTATCTTTCCCTCTTTTTCTTTTATCTCCAGTTTATCTACTTTGCTTGCCTCTTTTTTTGCCTTTGAATTAGTCATCATTTCAATAGTACTTACGGTAGCATCTATAAAATTGGGGAGTTTCAACACTATATCCTTGTTTATAGATTTTCCGTTTTTAACTGCTGCAGGACTGCTTCCTCCAAGCTCTTTTAGAAGTTCTTTATCTTTTAGTATATCATCCATATGATCAAAAAACATTATCCCCACATCTTCTAAATTTTCTTTGAAAACAGGAGGAATTTTATCAAAATTCAACCCTACAAAACAGATAGTAGCATTATACTCCGCACTTGAAGTTGCAAGCTTTGTAAAAAAATTAAGAGCATGTATATTCATACTGACAACTTTTGAAGCATCAAATATAAAAAGTCTAAATCCTACATTCAAAGAATTATTATGATATGCCAAATCAAAGCTATTGGTTAAATTAGCATCCAAAAAAGATGATACGGTATATATAATAGCATTTCCCGTCACTCTTGTAGCTACTTTGTTGCCTATCTGTCCCAATACTGTATTTTCAACTATAACATCATAATGGTCCTCTTTTTTCAACATCTCTAAAAAATTTTCTCTGGTTTGTGCTACAATCGGATTATGCCCATGATCAAACAGCTCTATGGCAATAGCTGTTCTTTGAGATTTATCCTCACTGTAAACCAATACTTTCTTACCTGTTTCGTTAAAACTGGAACTAAAAAGATACGCTATCTCCAAAGACTGAAAGAGTGAAAAAGACAATTCATCATCATAAAACTTTATTATAGCATCATACTTTTTTTTATCATAATCACAGAAACCTACAGATATATGCTTTGCCTCTTTTATTTTATGAAACATTCTTACAAATGTTTCCAAACCGTTTCTGTTAAAAAATATAACTCTTTTTAAAGACACTAAAACCATAGTTGCATTTAATTTTACAGTTGCTTCTATATCATCAATACTTAATAAAGACAGGGCTGCATTACCATCCAGAAAACCCTGTGGGTAAAAAACTCCTACACCGTTTTTGACAACAGCTCTCATGATATATCCATTATCCTCATAAACTCTTCATATATATCATCAACATACTCTATATTGAAATTGATAAAGTCATTTAAACCGGCTTTTATATATGCAGGTTTTGAAAACAGAAAAAAAAGCAAAAGATGCATCCATTTACCAAATTTTTCTATCTCCTTATCTTCTGTATATTTTAAACCGGATGAAGCCTCTATAAGCATCTGCACTTTTAAAGGCATATTCCATCTTTTGGCTATCTCTTTTGATACATCAAAAAGATCCATACCACAAAGTCGTTTTAAAATAGTGTTTAAATCTATATCATGAACACTTCTTAAAAGTTGAACTTCTTTTTCTCTGTCCACAAAAAGTGCTTCACACACTATAATACTAGCTGGTAAAATTGCAACCGCATTATAGAGATCTCTTTCCTGAATTTTAAGTTCTTTCAGGATTTTATGCCATAAAACGGTTAATTCAGCTTGAAGATTATAAAAAGATATCTCATTTAAATTAAAAAATTTCCATTTTTTGGGGGACAGAAGAGAAACCATATAGCTATATACCAATTGCTGTGATTTTGCTACACCCAAAGCGCCGAAAATCTGTGATATATTTGTAAGTTCTCCTCTGAAGCCATATATTGGTTTATTTATATGATTAACAAGATAAGAACTTAAAGCCATATCTTTACTGGCACTCTTGGCAGCTTTTACCAAATCTTTTTTATCCAGATATTCCAAACACTCTTTTAGGTTTTCAGGTATCGGCGGTACTCTGTCAATATAGTTTTGTATCTCTTCTTTCGTTATCAATATATAGCCTTAGAATGGATATCTGATACATTTTAACCACAAAATCATAAAATAAATATAAATTTACATTATTTTAAGCTTTTTATTTTTTCTTTGCGATAATAAGTGTAGATATATCCATAGAAAAACTCTTTGTATAAAGGATTTCAAAACCGGCTTTTTCCAGCTCTTTTTGCATACCCTGAATAGTTACAAAATTCTCTATGGAATTTGGGAGATAGGTATAGGCTTCCAGATTTTTGGATATCAAACCTCCTACATAAGGTAAAATTTTATGAAGATATATATCTCTTATTTTTTTTAAAATATTCTTATTTTCATCTTTCATAAACTCTAAAATCACTACCAAACCATCTTTCTTTAAAACTCTGTTAAATTCAAAAAAAGCATCCTGCCTTTCAACAACATTTCTTATCCCGTAAGTAATACTTACAAAGTCACCGCTTTCATCTTCAAGAGGTATCTGTGTAGCCTTTGCTATATGGTATTTGAATTCCGGAAACTTTTCTTTTGCAACTTCTATCATTCCGCTGGAAGGGTCCACTCCTACCAACTCTTTTATCTCCACATCTGCTTTTTTAGCCTGCTTTTGCCAATACCCCATCATATCACCTGTTCCACAGGCTACATCTATAATCCTGTCTATCTTTTTTTTATTGTAAAACTCAAATGCAAGATTACAGGCCTTTTTCCTCCAACTGATATCCACACCCATACTCATAACACGATTTGCAACATCATAAGTAGGTGCTATATCATCAAACATTTCAACAATTTTTTGCTGTTTATCTTCTGTTGCCAAAACAAATCCTTACTTTTTACATTTTGAAAATATATCTAAATTTTTATTATATACTTCTGTAGATATATCCATAAGCCCCAAAACAGTGCTAAAATAGTTATCCTGAGATAACTCTTTGTTTGAAAGTTTTTTAGCACACTTCTTGTCTATACTATTGAACCCGCCTCCAAACCATATAAAAGAGCCTACTCTTTTTTGGGCTTCCGGAGCTATAATATACGGCATGGCATGAAGATATACTCCGCCTTCTCCAAGTGATTCTCCATGGTCACTCATATAAAAAAGAGCTGTTTGAAACTTTTCTTTCTCTTTTTTTAGCAAAGCTATAGTTTTTGATAAAAAATAATCAGTATATAAAAGAGTATTGTCATAGGCATTTACTATTTCCTCTTTTGTACACTCCTGAAGTTGATTACTTTTGCATACTGGCTTAAACCTTTCAAATCCTTTTGGATATCTTTTATAATATGCCGGACCGTGACTTCCCATCTGATGAAGTACTATAATAGTATCTTCTTCTGTATTTTTTAGATACTCGGGAAGATCTTTAAGCATTACTTCATCTCTACACTCCCCATTACACTTTCCTCTTATATTTTTTACATTCTTTATACGAACCGCTACACCTTTTGAGTCAGAATTGTTATCTATCCACAGCACATTTACTCCTGCTCTTTTGGCTATATCAAGCAAATTTTCATAAGAAGCCGCTTTCTTAATACTAAATTCTTTTCTCTTTAGATAGGAAAACATGCAGGGAACACTAGTTGCCGTTTCTGTTCCACATGAATACATTTTTTCAAAATTCACCAAATCCTCATCTTTCAGATAGGGATTTGTAGTCTTTATATAACCGTTTAGAGAAAAATGGTCCCATCTTGCACTTTCACCTACAACCAAAACCAACAGTTTTGGTTTTTTATGTTTTTTCAATTTTGCATCCAAACCTATTTTTTTAAACGGCAGTTTCTTATCAAAATATTTAAGAGCTATATATTTTCCAAAAGAGTAGAGATAATACGGAGGATTTGTATAAAATCTCAAAGGCTTGTGCTCTCTGAAAAATGATGTATAAAATCTACTGAAAACAAAGAGATTTCCTACTATCAATACCAAAACAACAAAAAACGCCACAAATCTTTTAACAACTTCCTTTTTAAAAGAATCATATTTTATCCTGTATTTATAAACTATATATGAAGGAACTATTCCGAGACAAAAGATATTTAAAAATAATTTTAGATTTAATAGATCCAAAACTTCACTGCCTTGTGTTTCAAACATATTATTTATCATGCCATCATCTATAACAACATTGTAACTATCCATAAAATAACTTGTCAGACTTGTTGTCATAAATAACAGAATTAAAACAGGTTTTACAGTATATCTGTAGCTTAAAAGCAGTAAAGCCAGATATATAACAGAAGTCAAAAATAGAAACAGAGATATAAAATACCAAACATTCTCACTGTTGAACATATATACTTCAGAAACTTTTTTCCAAAAGAGATTATTATAAAATACCGAAAAGAACAAAGATGACAATACTAATAAAATCTGCATTCATTTACCTTAAAATTAAAAATTTTTGCTATTATACAGATAAAGATTAAACAGATGGATAAAATATGAAAGATATAGAAAAATTCTTAGAAGCTGTACAGAAAAACAACTTTGTAGAGGGACATGAAGTATTGGAAGAAAGATGGAAAGAGTTGAAAAAACAGGATAAAACTCTTCAGGAAAGCAAATTTCTAAAAGGTCTTATAAACGGATCTACTGCTATAGCCCTTAAACTTAAAGGTAAAGATGAAGGAGCCAAAAGAGTATGGGAAACATACTTAAAATACAAACCTCTTATCAATACGCTGGATTCTGAAGATAAAGAATTATATAAAAAAGCTTTACAACTTTTGGAAACCAAATATACTCTTTACATGTAAACAGAAAAGGTAAGATACACAGCAAGTAAAAAAAGAGTGCCTTTCAATATAAAGGTATATATCTTTTCATCTATTTTGCCTCTTAGCTTTTCACCAAGAAGTAATCCTGCAAAAGAGATAAAAACTATATAAAAGGATATATAAACAAGATACGGTGTAAATTCTCCACTTATACCGAAAATCATAAACTGCATAATTTTACTACTTAAAAAACAAAAATTCATAACTCCTATGGCTCTGTTTTTAGAAAGTTTCAACTCTAAAATATAAATTACCAAAACAGGTATCATGATATTTGTCAATCCACTTGCCATGCCACTTGCAAATCCAAAAAGGATTTTATATGTTTTATCATATTTTAAGAAATGTGTAGTCAGATTTAACCTTAAATAATTTTTAAACAGATAAAGCATGATCAAACATGCCAAAATAAGCCTATAATATCTAGAATTAAAATGAATCAAAATAGTAGTACTTAAAAAACTTCCCAAAATAACAAAAGAAACAAGTAACCAATACTCTTTAAAAACAGATATAAAAGAGTTATCTCTTTGAATACTCTTGAAATTTAAAACCATAGTAGGAGATATAACCATAAGTATAGAGTTTTTCATACTCTCAAACAAAGATATCATAGGAGTTGCAAGCATAGGAAAACCAAAACCCAAAAGACCGTGAAAAATTCCGCTGATAAAAAAAATAACAAATTCAATCAGAAGAGTTTCATTCAACTTTTTTATACCATCCTAATCTGTCAGGTCCTATACCAATAGAACATAATTCATTCAAATTTAAAGAAAAACTAGGAGCTTGACCCTCTTTAAAATTAGATGAATGAAACAACAAATAATAGTCAACCATATCTTTTGTTGCCTTTAGCATACCCTCTCCTCCTTCTATCATGACAAATCTGTAATTTTTTACAATCTCAAATCCGTCTGATATATGAACTTCTCTTCCTGGAACACCAAAAAGAGGGATATCTCTGTCAAAATTATCATTTTTTGAATATATAAGGATATCCGGAGCTTTACCATCAACCAATCTTGCGTCCAAAGTAGGTCTGTCTGTTCTTACAGTATTGCCACCAATTATAAGCAAATCTGTTTTATCTCTCAATTTATGTACCATTTTAAAAGAATCATCCGAAGTTATTTTACCACCGTCTATTATACCATTCAAACTCATAGCCAGTTTGAAAAATACAAATTTTTCTTCCTGCCATTTTTCAAACGGTCTCAACAAATCTTTACACTCCTGACACTCTTCTGTTATCGTTATATCTATCTTATTATCTTTAAGATACTCATATCCTCCACTTGCTTCCTTGTTTTTATCTCTTGTTCCTATTACTACTCTTTTAAAACCCAACTCTTTTATAAGCATTGAACAAGGAGGAGTTTTACCATAGTGATTACATGGCTCCAAACTTACATGTAAGGATTTGTCAAAAAAAAGTCCGTTATGGTTTACTCTTAAATAGTTATGAATCTCTCTTGAGTCAGTGATGCTTAGTAGTTTTTTATCATTTGTAAGTTTTATATAAGCATCTTTTACGGCTTCTACCTCGGCATGGGGCGAACCGGCTTCTTTATGAGCCTGAACCGAAATCACAAAGCCCTCTTGTGTACTCACAACAGCGCCTACTGCAGGATTGGGATAAGTCAAACCCTGATACTTCCAAGCCTCTTTGACAGCCAGGTGTATAAGTTTTTTATCCAAATCACCACTCAAAGTAAGTTCTGGCCTTGTCTATATCTTCCAAAGGAATTTTTGTTATATCTCCATCATTTTCTCTGACAGTTATAACATTACCCTCAAATTTTTCCAATACACCGTTTATTGTATCGGTATTTATCAGTTTTATTTTTACTTTTTCTCCAACACTTCCTTCAAAATGTCTAGGTTTCTTTAATGCTCTTTCAATTCCCGGAGAGCTGACCTCTAAAGTATAAGCACCATTCATTGGAGGCTCCAAATCAAGTAAAGGAGAAATGATTCTGGATATTCTTGCACAATCTTCCAGAGAAACACCATTTTGTGATGTTATATAAACTCTATAAATTTTTCTCTCATTTTCATTTGCTATCTCTTCATCATAAAGAAAAACACCATTGTCTTTTAGTAAATTTTCCAAATCTATCATTTTTTTAACTCTTTTTCTATAACTTTAAAAAGCTCATCCATTCTATTTTGTTTTTTTAATCTGTCATCAAATTTAAATCTAAAGCTTGGGCATCTAAACCATCCTTCAGTTTGCATACAGTGGTTTTGAATATGAGAATTTACTTTTTTAAGATGAGAAAGTATATACTTTTTTTCATTCTCGTCAAACATCATCTCATCCAAAAAAACTTCTGCATCATACTTACCACGCGAGCAATTCACATCAACTACACACAAATTTCTTAGCATTGAGTCATTGAGAGTACTTAAAGCTTCAGGAATAAGCTCTTTCAAAATACTCTCAACTCTTTGAATTTTTACACTTTTTTGGGTATTCACAACAAATCCTTAAAGAGTGGCCTTTTCTTCTACTTCTTGAAAACTTTCCATATAGTCGCCTACTTTTATATCATTGAACCCTTCTATACCTATACCACACTCATACCCTTTGGCAACTTCTTTGACATCATCTTTAAATCTTTTAAGAGAAGAAACATTACCTTCATAAACAATAACACCATCTCTGATAAGTCTTATTTTTGCCCCTCTTATAATCTTTCCATCAGTCACTATACAGCCTGCAATCGCACCTACTTTAGGTACCATAAACACTTCTCTTACTTCAGCCTGACCTATTTGCTCTTCTCTTATGACAGGGTCAAGCATACCTGCTACAAGTGCTTTGACATCATCAAGCAAATCATAGATAATATTATAGGTTTTTATCTCTACACCACTGCTTTTTGCTCTCTCTTTTACACTTCCTGTTGGTCTTACATTAAACCCAAGAATTATACTGTTTTCACTGGCACTCGCAAGTGCTACATCACTTTCCGTTATACCACCGATTCCTGAACTTATTATATCTATCTTGGTTTCATCAGTTCTGAGTTTTTCAAGTGAACTTTTTATTGCCTCCAAAGAACCTATTACATCCGCTTTGATAATAACAGGCAAAGTTTTCAAAGCACCTTCAGCTATCATCGCACTAAGCTCATCTATCGTTACTTTGGTAGATTTTGACAACTCTTTTTGTCTTAAATACTCTGCTCTTTTCTTGGCATACTCTCTGGCTATCTTGTCACTTTTCACAGCAACCAGTTTTTCACCTGCCTCAGGAACTTCACTCAATCCAAGAAGTACAGCAGGTTCACCAGGACCTGCTTTTTTTATTTTTTTACCCATATCATCCAAAAGCGCTCTTACTTTACCGTGAGCAATTCCGGCTACTACGGTATCCCCTATTTTTAAAGTTCCATTCTCTACTATTACCGTAGCTACCGTTCCTTTACCTTTTTCAACAGAACTTTCTATAACTATGGCTTTTGCATCTTTATCCGGATTTGCACGAAGTTCAAGTATTTCAGCCTGAAGAAGAAGTACTTCAAGAAGTTCGTCTATACCCTCTCCTGTTTTTGCACTGATATGAACAAACTCATGTTCTCCACCCCAATCAACAGGAGTAAT
>CAYRRJ010000020.1:0-11438 GCA_964426645.1 uncultured Campylobacterales bacterium
TTTATTCTTGGATTTAGATAAGCTATCTCTCTAAATCTCTTTGCTAAAGTTTCATATATAAAATCTGTTGTTTCAAATATTTCATCATCAGTTCAAAACTCTATAGTAGTTCCTGTTTTTTTTGTATTTCTTATAACTTCCAAATCAGTTTGAGGAATTCCTTTGGCAAACTCCTGCCTATATTCATGTCCTTCTCTTCTTATAGTAGCTATCAATCTCTTCGAAAGAGCATTTACAACAGAAACACCAACACCATGAAGTCCTCCACTTACTTTATAAGTATCTTTATCAAATTTACCTCCTGCATGAAGTACTGTCAAAACAACAGTCGCTGCAGGTATTTTTTCAGTAGGATGTAGGGCTACAGGAATACCTCTACCATTATCTGTAATAATAGCAGAACCTTCATTTGTAAGTTCAACTGTTATTTTATCACAGTAACCCGCCATAGATTCATCTATAGAGTTATCTACAACTTCATAAATAAGATGGTGAAGACCGTTTATATTTGTATCGCCTATATACATTCCCGGTCTTTTTCTAACCGCTTCCAAACCTTTTAAAACTTTTATATTTTCTGCACCGTAATTACTCATATATTTTCTCCAATTAAATCATTATAGGCATAACAATAGTCAAAAAATCTTCATCTTCAAGTGAAAAAGGTAATGAACTGTCGTTATATCCAAGTGTAAAATTACTGTTTTCTATATTTGAAAGGAAATCCATCATATATTTGCTGTTTACAGCCAAAAATATCTCTGTATCCAAACCTGTATCGTATTCTATTTCTGTTTTGGCTTCTATATTTTCATCATTTAAACTTTCAAAAACTATTTTTGAGTTTGAAA
Organism: uncultured Campylobacterales bacterium; assembly: GCA_964426645.1. GTDB lineage: Bacteria > Campylobacterota > Campylobacteria > Campylobacterales > Sulfurospirillaceae > CAYRRJ01. The sequence continues at coordinate 852 of CAYRRJ010000020.1, forward strand.
AGGTAATTTTCATCTCGTTTGAAATGATAGATACCTGTTTTATGGCATCAATCATTTTTTCTCTGTTTAGTAAAATCCTGTAACTTTTTTCTTTAGGTATTATTCTTTCATAATCAGGAAATTTTCCATTTATAAGTTTTGTAAAAAATTGAAAGTTTGATGATTTGGCTATAAGAGTATTTTCATCATAAAAAATTTCTATTTCATCATAAAAAAGTTTTTGAATTTCACCTATTGCTTTTTTTGGAATAATAAGTGAAAAGTTTTCTTCTGTTTCATTTTCCAATTTTACAAGTGCCAATCTTCTTGTATCAGTTGAAACCAGATTTATAAAGCTTTCTTTTATATCTATCAAAGCACCATTCAATTCAAATTTTGGATTGTTATGATCTATCGCTGGGGCAATTTTTTTAATTGCTCTAACAAATTTTGCACTGTTTAATTCAAACTTTGGTTTATTTTCTATTTCAGGAAAAGATGGAAATTCATTTGGATTGAACATCGGCAATTTGAATTTTGAATTTTTCTGTTTTATATAGAGATAGTCATTTATAGTTTCAAGTGTAACTTCATCATCTTTTAGTATTTTTATAATATCTAAAAGTTTTTTACCGTTTGCAGTTGCATATCCGTGGTCTGTTATATTTATATTTTTAGTATTATAACTGAGTCCTATTTCAAAATCTGTAGCTTTTATAACTAATTCATCTTCTATAGCACTTATAAGTATATGTGATGTTATCTGACTTAAATCTTTCTTTTCCAGATAGGGACTGCTGTTTATGAGTATTGTTTCCAATACATTTTTGTTTACTGAAACTTTCATTTTATCTCCTTTTATTCTTTAAATAAAAATAGAAGTAGTAGTAGAATATGTTGAATAGGTGAAAATCATTTTGAAATAATGAAATTTCAGGACTTTTTATGTGAAAATTATATTTTTTATTTTCACATATTTTCACATATTTCATACTTTACATCTTTTTTAAAATTTTATTTTTTAGCTCTTCAACTCTTAGTTTGAATATTTCATTGCTTTCTATTAGTTCATTTATTTTTTTCATATTGTGTGAAACTGCCGTATGGTCTTTCATACCAAAAAATGATGCCAAAGAAGGCATTGAATTTGGTGTTAAGGTTCTTGCTAGATATATGCCTATTCTTCTTGCTTCTACTATATTTTTACTTCTTTTTTTTGATTTTATTTCACTTGGTTTTATATTTAATTCTTTTGATATAGTGTTTATTATACCTTCTAGTGTTATATTTTCATTTTGTTCTTTTATCTGTTGTTTCATAACATTTTTTGCAAATTCCAGTGTAATTTCCTGTCTCATTAGAGATGCATATGCGTTTAGATTTATGATAGCACTCTCTATTTCTCTTATGTTGTCGCCCATATTTGTTGCTATATAGTTTATAATGTCACTTTTTAAATCTATACCGTCCAATTCGCATTTTTTCTTTATGATAGCAATTTTTGTTTCGAGTTCAGGAAGACCTATATCAGCTATTAATCCCCATTCAAATCTGCTTTTGAGTCTTTCTTCGAGTCCATTTATACTTTTTGGAGGTTTGTCACTGGTTAAAACTATCTGTTTTCCGGCACTGTGAAGTTCATTAAATGTATGAAAAAATTCTTCCTGAGTTTGTATTTTATTTGACAAAAATTGAGTATCGTCTATAAGAAGTATGTCACAGTTTCTGTATTTTTCTCTAAATCTGTCCATAGTCTGATTTTTAAGATTATATGTAAAATCATTCATAAACTGTTCAATTGTTGCATATATGACATTTTTACCGTTATTTTGTGAATAGTTTCCTATAGCATGTATAAGATGTGTTTTACCTAAACCGGTAGGACCGTATATAAATACGGGATTATATACAACACCGGGTTTTTTTGCTACAGATTTTGCGGCTGTATAGGCGTATTGGTTCGAGCTTCCAACCACAAAACTTTCAAATGTATATGAGGGATTCAATATGGTATTTGTTGTTAGTTTATTAATTTCCAAGGAAGATATATTGTTTTGTTTATTTGTTTTTGATTTTATCTGATCTTTGGTTATTATTTTAATTTCCGGTTTATTTCCGGTTTTTACTTCAAAAAGGTGAGAAAGTTTTTCCGAATATTTTGTCTTTATCCAGTTTGAAACAAGTATATTTGGAGCAATAAAAATTTTTATATTTGATTTAGAGTTTTTTTCATCAAATTTTAACTGTTTTATATATCTGTTGTACTCTTGATCTGATATCTCATTTCTTAAAAGTTCAATTACACTATCAGATAACAAAAAAACTCCTCATTTTTATTTATAATTGTATCTATTTTATCTAAATTTGTTTGAATTATATGTTAAACTATATATCAGATAAAATTTTTATCGTGAAAAAGTTTTTCACAGTGTGAATAAGATGTGAATAAAGGGGTTTTTTATGTATATTTTGGGAATAGATCCCGGAACAAAAAATTGTGGATATGCTGTGATTAAAAAAGAAAAAAATTCTACTATTTTAATAGAAGCAGGACTTATAAAAATAAAAGAAAAAGAGCTACAATTTCAGATTTCAGAATTGGTTGAAGGATTGGATTTGATTTTTAAAAACTATAGTATAGATGAGGTTGCCATAGAAGATATTTTTTATGCTTTTAATCCAAAAACTGTACTTAAACTTGCCCAGTTTCGTGGTGCACTATCTCTTAAAATACTCCAGGTTTTCGGCAATTTCAGTGAATATACTCCTCTTCAGGTAAAAAAAGCTGTAACGGGAAATGGAAAAGCAAAAAAAGAGCAGGTTGCTTTTATGGTAAAGAGAATTTTGGGTATAAAAAAAGAGATAAAACCTTTGGATATAACTGATGCTATAGCTATAGCATTAACTCATGCCCAAAGGTTAAAAACTACTCTTTGATACTAAATAGATATTTATGTTCATCAGGTAGAGATTTATAAACTTTGTAGGCTAATTCTCTTATTTCCCAAAGTGCTGATTTATCACTTCTTAGAGTTAAAAAATTTTGTAAACTTCTGGCATTTATACTCCAGGTAAGTTCTGTTTTATAACTTTCAGGAAGGCAGTATTTTGCTTTGTCATTACTTATACCTTCCTTTAAAACCAGTCTTAGATTTTCCAAGGCTTTTATACTCATCTCATCTACCAAATCAACTCCGGTCATTACCAGATATTTTTCAGCTCTTGTCTTATCTTTACATGTAAAGCTCTCTTCTGTTTTTAGCTCTTTTAGAGTATATCTGGTACTTTTTACACTTAAACTTGCTATTCTGTGTCTTGCCAACTCTTGTAGGAGAGCTCTGGAAATTCCTTGTATATAAAATGTATAAAACAGATGTTCCAATGTAGAGGCGTGTTTAAATTTATTGCCGACCCTGTCTATAAGTTCTTTGTCTTTTTCTCCGCCGTTATCACTTTTGTCAAAACTTTGCCAACATGTTCTTATAGCTGTGGCACAAACTTCCAAAGAGGTATTTTGTAGTAATGTTACTTTCATTTTAATATCTCCTTTTTTCTAAACAAAGTTCAGAAAAAATTCCTCTCACTAAAGCTACTGCTTTGCAGAGAGTTTAATTTTTAAAAGTGATTATATCTAAAAAATCTTAGAGGATACAGAGGGTCAATTTGACCCTCTGTTACTGTTTTAGTTGTAAAAGAGTATTTAGCATCTGGTCTGAAGTAGTTATGGTTTTTGAGTTTGCCTGATATCCTCTTTGGATTACAATTAGTTGAGTAAGTGAGCGGGAAAGATCAACATTACTCATTTCAAGTGCACTGGCTTGTATAAATCCTCTACCTCCGATTGCTGCTTGACCGATTATAGGGTCACCTGAATTTGAAGTTTGGATAAAAGTATTTCCTCCATCACTTTCAAGTCCGTTGTTATTTGTAAATTTTGCCATTGCAACCTGAGCCAGACCAAAACTTCTACCGTTTGTAAAACTACCGATTAAAGTTCCAGTTTCATCAACCCTGATTCCTGCCAAATCACCTCCTGGATATCCATCTTGGCTAATTCCCGAAGTATTTGACTGGGCATCAAAACTAGTCATTCCGTCAAATTGTCCCAAAGTTCCAAACCTGAGTTCTATGTTTTGATTTGGAGTTGAACCGTTATTTGCAGTATAAGTAAGATTTGTAGGGGAATATGTTGCCAAAGAACCGTCCGAATTAAAACTTATAGAACCTGTAACTATATTTTTAGGATAACTTCCGAGATTTATATCTCCGGGTTCAGGAACACTTATAAGTATAGACCATTCAGTTCCTCCGTCTTCTGTAAATCCTGTTTTTGTAAATTCAAATCTGACTGTATGTTTTGTTCCTAGTGAATCATATACATCTATACTTGAAGCGTGACTTGCAGCATATATGTTTTGTGTTGTTCTTATACCGCTACCGCTGTTTAATGTACCCTGTAGGGCTGACATTGTGGTTACAAATTTTGAATTTTCACTTATATTGTTTGTAGCATCAGTCAAAGCAGTTACAGATATATAGAGATTATAGTCGTTTGTTGCTTTATAATCTGTTCCTGTAACCAAATCAACAGCAGTGTTAAAGGTAACTCCTCCCCCTGTACCTGAAGGCATAGTCCAATCATCTGTCAAATCAAAAGTTGTTCCAAGTAAAGCACCATCTGCAACAGTTATATCTGCTCCAGTACTATTTACTGCTGCAGGAATGACTATAGTTTGTCCTGTATTGTTTGTCCAATCATTTGCATCAAAATGTTGAGAATTTTTAAATAAAACATCTTCGTTTACTGTTCCGGCTGATTGTTGTGCAGGAGTTGTCAAAGTAGAATCTGTGATATCCCCATCCTGGGCATTAAAAGCATCACCTGTAGGATTTGATATTTGAAACTGTCCCTGCTCATTTACTATTACTTCAACACCGTCATTTTTATCCGGAGTTCCGTCATGAGAATAGTCAACATACAGTCTTGCATCAGTCTGCATGGCTTCTCTTAAATCTTCTGTAGTTGTAAATTTTCTGTCTGTTGTATGATTGTACGAATGAGTTGTATTCATAGGAGTTTTTGTATATGTATATTTGTAAGCGGTTATAACACTTATATCTTGAAACTGTGTTTCGTCGTTTGTTCCTTTTGTAAGAATAATATTTTTTGTTTTATCTTCGGTTCCGCTTTTGTTTGTGTTTGTCAGATATACTCCGTTTCCTCCAGTAACCTGTGCAGTTACTCCTGTCAAATTTGTTTTTTCATTTATAAGAGAAACGAGATATGAAGCTACTGCTGCATCATCATTTGAAGTTATACTCCCTGTAATAGATTCTCCGTTTATATTTAAATCAATATTTGTAGTACCGTCATCATTACCTTGAGCATCACTAGTACTATCATCAGCTAATATATTTACAGTATTTGTTCTGGCTTCTGCATAACTTATCCACATGCCCTGACCGTCCTGTAGATTAAAAGCTTCTCCGTTTGCATTGAAGAGAACACCCATATCCTGTCCTCTTTCATAAAGTTTTTTATTTATATCAAATTCATCATCACCAACATCATTTTCACTGTGAACTTCCAATGTTTCTTTTATACCGTTTTCGTTTTTGTCAACCCAGTTGTGATGGGAATCGAGTCTATATATGGTTGATTTGTTGATAATTGTATCCCCGGAATTGAGATTTGCTTTTAAGGAGATATATCCTGTATCATTTGCTGGAGTTGTAAGTCCCGGTGGAATTGTTATATTTTGTATAGGGGTGGTTGCATCTATGTTACCTGTTGCCTGATCTCTCATCCAACCTTGAACTATATAACCGTTACTATCAGTAAAATTACCATTTGCATCAAGTACAAAATCTCCATTTCTAGTATATTTATAGGTTTTTCCTCCGTCAGGAGACACTACAAAAAAACCGTCTCCTTGAACTGCCAGGTCGGTATTTTTATCGGTTGTCTGTACAGAACCCTGTTTAAAAATTTTTGTTATTGAGCTTACCTGGGTTCCAAGTCCTACCTGCATAGGATTTTTTCCTCCGAGTTCTCCTTGAGGTGCAGTTGCTATTTTGGAAGTTTGGCTCAAAAGGTCTGAAAAATTTGCTCTTGAATATTTAAAACCTATTGTATTTACATTTGCTATGTTATTACCTTCAACATCCATGGCTATTTGGTGAGCTTGCAGTCCGCTTACACCTGCCCAAAGTGATCTCATCATAATCTTATCCTTTATATTTAACTCTTATCCCAAACAGAAGCAAAATTTCTGTTTAAGTTATATTTTTTGTTAAACTACAACTTTATGGTTGTAAATTAACCGGTTTTTTTATCTCATTAAGATTGTTTAATCTACAAGCAAAAAACATTCCTATCTTTTCATATTGATAGCTTTTTGTATCATTTGATCACTTGTTGTGATACTTTTTGCATTTGCATCATAAGCTTTTTGCATAACAATCAATTCAGTCAAAGCATTTGCCAAATTTACATTACTGCTTTCTAGTTTCCCGGAATATATATTTGTACCAAGTATATTTGTACCGTTTTCATCAGTAAAAAATATAGGTTTTCCGCTGTTTGAAGAGTATTTGAATTTTGTATTGTCAACTCTTTCTAGACCTTGGTCATTTTGAAAATGATATACTGCTATTTTTGCAATAGGTACGCTTCTGCCATTGTTAAATTCAGCTATTATATTTCCTCTTGAATCCATTCCATAATTTTTGAGGTAGCCTTCTACATATCCATCATGGGATTCTACTCTTGCCTTGTCAAGGTTGATACTAGAAACAAATCCTGTAAAACTATTTGGTTCTCCTAAATCCAGGTTTAGAGATACCCCTCCGTTTGACATTGTAGGTATTTGGGATTGAAGAAGCTCTCCATCTCCGCCAAAATTAAGAACAGCTGTTTTTGAGTCTATTATCTGATAAACTTTTCTTGTATTGGTATCTACAACGTACTGGGTAGGATCATATTTTTTTGTAACCATTCCATTATCTATATTATAAACATTTGAATCATAAGTTTTATTTGGGTCATACTGTTCTATTATGTAATCTTCATAAAAAGATAATATTTTTATATCTCCGTCCCAGGTTGTTCCGTTTGTTCCCTGAGGAATTCTTTTTGTGTATGTCATATCAAGTATATCTTTATTTCCGCTGGGAGATATGACTGTTGAACTGAAATGTTCTATATTTGGGATTTCCTGAAGAGTCTGTAGTTTTGCATCTATACTTATAGAGTTGGCATCCAGACTGCTTATATCAAGATTTGATATACTCCAATTTAGATTATTGTCCAGTTCTACATTTTTTCTTATACTGTTTCCGTTTGTATCAGTTATTGTCAAAAGTACAACATCACCGCTTTTTGGATTTAAAATTTCAGGTGTATTTGAAACTGTTCCGTTTATTGTGATTGTATGATTTATACTGTCTATACTTTGATTTATATCTGTTGGATTTATATCTATTTGTGTAGCATCTGTTTTTATTGCTGGATCAAGATTTGCTTTGAAAGAAACATTTGTTGTTGCTACAGGAGGATAATACAGTATATCCGGAAGATTGATTTTTGTTTGGGAATCAACATTACCCAAAATTATGTCATCTATATCACTTATGGCATAAGCTTCTCCTATAGAATTTCCGTTAGAAGTATAGTATAATCCAAAATTTTGCATTTTATCCTGAGAAAGTGTTACAGGAGTTATGTTTGCCCCTGAAGTTCCAAGTAGATAGTTTCCGTTACTGTCAACCAAATCTCCTGCAGAATCCACTCCAAAATTTCCGTCTCTGGTATAAAAAATCTGCTTATTTTGGTCTTGTATTCCAAACCATCCGTCTCCTGCTATTGCTAGGTCAAATTTATTGTCACTGTTTTGAAAAATACCCTGCGACATGTTTGTAGAAGTAGCATTTACTCTGCTTCCCAATCCTTTGTCATTTAGAGTTGAATCAAAATAGCTGTCGGTCAAAGTTGTAGAAAAAATAGTTGAAAATTCTGCTTGTGTACTTTTGTATCCGACTGTATTTATATTTGAAATATTATCTGCCAAAACGTCTATGCCGTATTGGTGGGATTTTATACCGCTTATTCCGTTATAAAAAGATGTATTCAAAGTTATACTCCTAAAAATACTCTTTTATATACTCTTGAGGTATATAAGACGAACCAAGTTTCATTAAAGCTTTTCCATCATCAAATCTGACTGATTCGACAGGATATATACCAAACTGTGTTTTTTGAGCTTTCCCATTTGTGTCTGTATAATCAGCAGTTACATAGTAATTACCAGGATTTAGCTGTTCTCCGCTGTCATTTTTGCCATCCCATTGAAATGCCAAAACTCCACTTTTACCTGCTTGTTCATCCAAAGGTACGCTTCTGACTACATTACCATTGTTATCAGAGATAGTTAAAGTTCCTGTTTGGATTTCATTTTGAAAATATACTTCAAAATTTGATAACTGTTCTTCTTGTAGTGTTATGGCGTTTGAACCTAGTGAAGCCATTTTCCCTATGGCTGAGATTGAACTGAAATCCTGTGATGCTTTCATCTGTGTAACCAATTCTTCCATAGCTTTGTTTGTATTGTCTGCAGATTCCAAAGTTGCCAATTGAGAAGTTTGTGTCAATATTTTGTCACTATCCATAGGATCGGTGGGATCTTGGTATTGGAGTTCTGTCAGAAGTAGCTGCATAAAAGAGTCTTTATCCAACACACTGTCTGGATTTTCTATGATATCTCCCCCATATGTAGGAGTATAAGTTGTACTGCTGACTGCTTGGAAATCTGTTGCCATAATCTATCCTTTATATATATCTTGGAAGTACAAGTTCCAGACTTGTGCTTTCTTGAATATTTTCTATTTCAAAACCCTCTTCAAAGTTTTTGTTTGAAGAGCCTTTTTTATTTTGTTCTTTGTTACCTTCTCTTTGGTCAGAAAAATTCATCTCTAAGTTTGTAAATCCCATATTTACAAGTGAGTTTTTAAACTCAGCCTGATTTTGTGTAAATAGTGACATTGTGTTTGTATTTGAAGTTATGTTTACATGTAAACTGTTTCCTCTGTTGAGTATGGTAACTTCCACTTCTCCAAGATTTTTTGGATTTAATGCCATCTGTACTTTCATGATAGGAGGTTTGTACTGTTCGATTTTTTCTTTTAAATCATTTGCAAAATTGTTAAAAGTCTCTTTTGTTTGAATATTTTGATTGGGTTTTATATTTTCAAGTTTGTGAGAAGTTTTGATTTCAACCCTATTTGGCTGGTTTTCATTTTTGGTATCTGTTTTTATTTCATCTTTTATATCCTGTTTTTCTGTTTCAGAGATATCTTTTGATTCTTGATTTTGATTTTGATTTTGCATAAAATTGTGTCTATCTGTTTTTATTTTATTGAGTATCTGGTCTTGTCTATTTTGGTTTGTATGTATTTTCTCTTTTTTTACTTCATTTATAACTGTTGTTTTTTCTTTTTTAAGACTCTCTTTGTCATTTATATTTTTTATATGATTTTTTATAGTAGGTTGTTTTTCCTTTTTAGGGATTTTATCTTCGTTTGCTGTTAAAACAGTTTGATGATTAACAGGATTTTTCTCTTTTTTTGTGTTTGAGAGATTTTCTGTTTTGTTTTTGTCGTTGATATGTCTTTCTACTTTTTTGTTTTTTTCTGTTGTTATTTGTTTTTCATATTTTTCATTAATTTCGGAATCGTTCTTTTTTATATACTCTTTGACTTTGTCTCTTTTATCTTCTTCAAGACTTTTATATATAACTTTTTTACTGTTTTCATCTACATTTTCCAAAAGACTTTGTAGAATTTTTGTTGAAGACTTATTATTGCCTATATCTTTGTTTTCGGAAAGATTTTTTAACATAAGATTTATGTTTTCTGCTCTTTTCGATGAATCTTTTTTTGGTAATTCGTTTTTATTAAGTGTTTGGATGTTTTTATCTTTTTCTTCTGTATTGAAAAAACCTTTCTCTTCCAGTTTCGGAAAACTGTTTTTTAAATCCTCTTTTTTTGCCTTAGTAATCTCTATCTTTTCAAGATTTAAATTATATTTTTTTGAAAATTTTATTATGTCGTCAAAGCTTTTTATGTTTTTAAAATCATTTGTAGCCTCTTCATTTTTTAGTATGGATTTTAATTTGTCAGAAAATTTTGGAAAAGATGGTTTTGTATTTTGTGAATCATTTAGATTTTGAATTAGATTTAAAATTTCATTAAGTAAAAAACTGTCAGCGGCTTTTGGAGTAGAATTGTCTTTTGAATTTTTTTCAAAAGTATTTATGATATCGGTTTTTTCAGTATGTATATCAATTTTAATAGATTTTTCTTTTATTTGTTCAAAAAGAATGGAAACAAATTCTTTTGTATCATTTGCAGATAAATCCTCTTTGATATTTTTAGAATTCGGTTTTACTGTTTTTATCTCTTGTGATGAGACTATAGGAATAATATTTTGCATACTTTCGCCTTAGAAATTTATCTTTAACTATACAAGCAATAATTATTCCAAACTATTTGCCGTTTAGTATATAAATTTCTAAGGCAGTATATTTTAAACAGTTAAATCAAGTACAGCTT
>CAYRRJ010000021.1:0-11241 GCA_964426645.1 uncultured Campylobacterales bacterium
GCTCCTCAGTTTCCAAAAGACGGAGCATTTGGTACTAGAGGAGTTATGGATAAATGTACCATGTGTGCCGGTGGTCCTGAAGAAACAAACTCTGCAAAAGAGAGAGAGTTGTACGGACAGAACAGAATCGCAGAGGGTAAAGTACCTGCGTGTGCTGCTATGTGTTCAACAAAAGCTCTTATTGTCGGAGATGAACAAGAGGTATCTAAGATATATAGAGAGCGTGTAATGTCAAGAGGCAAAGGTGTACAATCTGCTCCTTATGGCTGGGATAAGGCATACAAATAAAAAGAGATGGCTTTTGCCATCTCTTAAAAGGTAATCAAGGAAAAGATGATGAGAAAGTTTATATATTTCTCCATCTTTGCCTCTATTCTGGCTACAGCAGCATTTGCTGAGAGTCAGATTTGGGGTGAGATGAGGATTCCGAATATACTAGCCTATGGTAAGGAAGGGTCGTTAAAACTAGGCCCTTTGTTTACTATGCTTCAAGCAGAGTATTTCAGGCCGGTATTTCTTGGAATTCTAGTTGGAGTACCGCTTGTATTTTTGTTGCACTATCTGATTATAGGAGCTAAGGTATTTTCTCATGATGGGAAGAAAATATATGTTTTTTCCCTTTTTAAGAGATTTATACACTGGTTGGCAGCTTTGGCATTTATAATTTTGATACCGACAGGTTTGATAATAGCTTTTGGAAAATATTTTGGTGGAGGTATGCTAGTAGAAAATGCCAGACATCTTCATGGTGTTGCCACTTTGATATTTTCTGTATCTGTTATTCCTATGTTTTTGTTTTGGCTTATTGATATGCTTCCTACTTTTGATGATATAAAGTGGATGTTTATCCTTGGAGGCTACTTAAGCAAAGAGAAGAAAGAGATTCCTGCCGGTAAATTTAATGCTGGTCAGAAGATGTGGTTTTGGCTGGCAACTTTGGGTGGACTGGTTATGATAGCAACCGGAGGAGCCATGTACTTTCAAGATTTTGACTTTGGTATAGCAAAATCTTTGGGACTTTCTCAGATAGATTTATTGAGACTTTCCGCGATAGTGCATAATATTCTTGCGTTTGCTATAATAGCACTCTTTTTTACACATGTATATATGTCAATGTTTGCTATAAAAGGTGCATTACAGAGTATGATAAGCGGTTATAAAGAGGAAGAAGAAGTCAAATATCTTCACAGTACTTTTTATAAAAAGTTGAAAAAAGAGGGTAAGCTTTAACCTCTTTTATATATAAGGGTTGAGTGTCTTAATGGCATTTAACCCTTATTTTTTAAGTATAGATATGCTAAAATCGCATATCTATGTTTGGGAGAGATATGATGGAACCTGTTTTTACTACGGAAGTGACCAAGATAAAAGACGGTGAGAAATTTACTGTCATGGATGAAGTGATTCGTGAAGCAAAATTGACTATTTTTGTTAATCAAAAGAGAATCGGTGCTTTAATGAGTGTCCCTGTTGATTTGAAAGAGCTGGCTGTGGGATACTTGATGAGTGAGAATATAGTAGAGAGGATAGAAGATATTGAAAACCTGGATTTGAAGGATTTGGACGGTAAAAATTTTGAAATATATGTAAAATCCAGAGCAAATGAAAAAAATATAGAGAGATTGGATTTAGATGGCGTCATAGTGAGCGGATGTGGTAGAGGGATAAGTACTCAGATATCGAAAATAGCGATAGAATCAGCTGTTATGAGAGATGATTTTTCTATAAAAGCAGATTTGCTTTTTGAGCAAATGGCCAAATTTTACACACAATGTCCTCTGTACGAACAGACCGGTTGTGTGCATACAGCAAAAGTATATTTTGATGAGGATACATATTTTATAGGAGAGGATATAGCTCAACACAATACAATTGACAAAGCTGTAGGCAAAGCAAGGCTTGCAGGTGTAGATTTAAGTAAGTGTTTTTTAATGGTAAGTGGAAGATTAAGTTCAGAGATGGTGGCAAAGGCTGTAACACATCAGATACCAATCCTTGCTTCCAGAACAGCTTCAACATGCAGAGGAGTAAATATAGCTGAAAAATTCGGTTTGACACTTATAGGATTTGTCAGAGGAAATAAAATGAATATATACAGAAATCCAAGGAGAATCAATGTCTAATTTGGATGATATGATAAGAAATTCTCTTAATGAATCGGGTAAACTGACATGCAGTGAAGCTTATAAGCTGTCTGCAAAAACAAAAATACCGATAGGAGAGATAGGAAGTAAGGCAAAAGAGCTTGGTATCAGGATAAGCGATTGTGGTTTGGGGCAGTTTGGGAAACTGGAAAAAGGTGAATACTCAAAAGAAGCTCATAAAAAACTTAAAACATTTGTTGATGACAGAAATAAAATCAGATGTAAAACGGCAAGAGAACTTTCAGCAGGAGTAGGACTCAAAAATATGAGGAAAACACTTGAGGTTGCAAATATAGATGTCATATATTGTGAGCTTGGATGTTTTAAAGAGAAGAGAAGAACAAGACTGTATATAAAAACAAAAACATGGATGGAGAACGAAAAAAAAGAGTTGCTTTTCGGTAAAGGCAAAACAGAAGTTTTGATAGAGATAGAAAAAACAGGTTCAATCTCAAAAGCTGCAGAGAATCTGGGAATGAATTACAAAAAAGCATGGTCCCATATAAAACTTTTACAAAAGAATCTAGATGATGTTTTAGTAGAGACACATAAAGGCGGAGGTGAAAACAAAGGAACTTTTTTGACTCCTCTTGCCAAAGAGTATATAAGGAAGTACAAACAGCTTCAGACAGAGGTTGAAGAGTTTGCAAATGAGAGGTTTAAAGAGCTGTTTTTGAAACCGAGAAACAAAAGAGAGTTTATAGACAAAGCAAAAAAATAAAAAAATTTAAGTACAGATATGCTAAAATAGCATATCTGCCAAGGAGGATATTATATGAAAAAGTTAGCGTTGGCTTTTGGTTTGGTTGTAACTTTGGGGTTTGCAAAAGAGAAGGTAGTGGTTTTTCACGCCGGAAGCCTTAGTGTGCCGTTTTCCGAAATGGAAAAAGCTTTCGAGGCGAAATATCCTCAGTTTGATGTAGTAAGAGAAGCAGCAGGAAGCAGGGCATGTGCCAGAAAAATTACAGATATACACAAACCTGCAGATGTTATGGCAAGTGCCGCTTACAAAGTGATAGATAACCTTTTGATTCCGGATTACGCGAAATTTAACATCCATTTCGTAACCAATGAAATGGCGATAGCTTTTACTCCTCACTCAAAGTATGCAAATGAGATAAATTCGAATAACTGGGTCGATATATTTTTAAGAGACGGAGTTAAGATAGGACATTCAAATCCAAATCTTGATCCTTGTGGATATAGAAGTATTTTGGTCACTAAATTGGCCGAGATTTACTATAAAAAACCGGGATTTTACGAGAAGCTTTTGGGTTATGGGGAGAGTTACAGTAACGCAGAAGAGAACAAGTCAAAAGTTATAGTAAGACCAAAAGAGACTGATTTGTTGGGACTTTTGGAAGCAGGAGCTTATGATTATCTGTATATTTACAAATCAGTAGCCGAACAGCATGGGTTAAAGTATGTGGTTTTACCTCCGGAAGTCAGTTTAAAAGATAAAAAATTCAGCAGTTTTTACAAGCGGGCTACTTTTAAAATTACAGGTAAGGAACCGGGAACATTTATAACCAAAAAGGGTGCTCCTATGGTTTATGGTATAACTGTAGTGCAGAATGACAAAGAAGGATTGCCTAAAAACAGAGAAGGTGCTGTTAAATTTGTAAATTTTGTGATATCTGCAGAAGGGCAGGCTATTATGAAGAAAAACGGACAAGGTGTTATAAATCCTCCTGTGATTACAGGTGATGCTTTGATATTGGGAAAATAATGCTAAGAGTAGAAAACCTTTTTTTGAAAAAGGAGAGTTTTGTTTTGGGAAAACTCTCCTTTGAGGTTGAAAAAAACTCTTATTTTGTGATACTTGGAAAAACGGGCAGCGGTAAGACTATGCTTTTGGAATCGCTTGCCGGGATACAGCAACCGGAGGGTAGAATTTTTTGTAAGGACGAAGAGATAAGCAATCTGTTGCCTGAGAAGAGAAATTTTGGATTTGTATATCAGGATTTTGCGCTTTTTCCAAATATGAATGTTAAAGAAAATATCATCTTTAGTTCCAGATATAAAAAGATTGAGAATCAAAAAAAACTTTTTGGTGATTTGGTTGATTTTCTAGGTATAGAAAAGTTGCTAGGAAGAAGTATTTTTAATTTGAGCGGAGGGGAAAAACAGAGAGTGGCAATTGCCAGAGCAATCTACTCCAGGCCAAGACTTTTGCTTTTGGACGAGCCTTTGAGTGCTGTGGATCCGACTTTTAGAAACTCTATTATGAAATCTTTAAAAGATATAGTAAAAAGATATGATACTACGATTTTACATGTAACTCATAATTTCAGAGAAGCTTCATATCTTGCCGATAAAATTGCTATTATGTTGGACGGGAAGATTTTACAGATAGGCGAGGCAAATGAAGTACTGAACAAACCTACAAGTATAGAGGTGGCAAGATTTTTAGGATTTAAAAATATATTTCCTACATCAATTTTGGGATTTGAGCAGGAAAATAGATTTTTTTCTATTGATCCAAACAAGATTCTTTTCTCCCATAAAAAACATGAAGGAGAGTTTTCTTTTGAGTGTATTATAGAGAGAATTATGGGTATAAGCGACCATTATAAAGTTTTTGCAAAAGTAAAGGGTATGACTTTTTTTGCAAAGGT
The DNA here is from genome assembly GCA_964426645.1 of uncultured Campylobacterales bacterium. Lineage (GTDB taxonomy): Bacteria > Campylobacterota > Campylobacteria > Campylobacterales > Sulfurospirillaceae > CAYRRJ01. The sequence goes on from CAYRRJ010000021.1 coordinate 4,763, forward strand.
ACCCAAAAACATGTTTGACAGACTTAAACTCAAAGAGGGAATGAAAACATATATGTATATTAACAAAAAGGATGTGGCTTTTATATGAATTTTAATTTAAAAGATAGAGGATTTCTGCTTGTTTTCCTCTTTTTGAGCTCTTTGATAGTGCTTTTTTTGACTGTACCTTTGGCACAGCTTTTTTTTAATGTAGGATTTTTGAAACTTTTCAGTACTATGGGTGAAGCTGAGGTTTACAGAAGTATATACCTGACACTTCAAACTGCTTTTTTGGCTGTTGTTTTTGTAAGTTTGACAGGAATTCCTCTGGCATATCTGATTGCAAGATATGATTTCTTTGGAAAATCTCTTTTGGAATCAATCCTTGATATACCGGTTATGGTTCCTCATACTGCTGCCGGAATTGCTTTGTTGATAGCATTTAACAAAGGTATTGCCGGAGATTTGCTTTCATTTTTGGGATTGGGATTTATAGATACCACTACAGGAATTATAAGTGCTATGATGTTTCTGTCTGCTCCTTTTTTGATAAACGGTGCAAAAGAGGGGTTTAGAAAAGTTGATGTAAAATATGAATATGTTGCCAGGACTTTGGGTGCCAGTAGATTTAGTGCTTTTTTCAAAATAGTTTTGCCAAATGCCAAAAATGATATAATAAACGGTGCTTTGATGATGTGGAGTAGAGGATTGGGAGAATTTGGAGCTGTTGTTATAATAGCTTATCATCCGATGGTAGCTCCTGTTTTGATATATGACAGATTTAACAATTTCGGACTTGATTACTCTGCACCTGTGGCTGCCAGTATGATTTTGGTTTCGATTGTTTTGTTTTTGGCGGTTAGATTTGTTAATAATAGAGTTTTTATTACCAAAAATTAAACTTTTTTAGATATACTCTCACACCATGGTTAGAAAAGTTTTTAAAAGAAGTAACAAATCCAAAAAAATAGATACATTTATAAAAAAGTATAAGATACCAAGAGAGTATCTCTCTGTAAACAGAAAAGCGGTAACAAGAGGTTTGCTTGTAGGAATATTTTGGGGTTTTATACCTATGCCTTTTCAGATGTTGGCTGTTTTGGCTACCACACCTTTGTTTAGGTTTAATGTACCTCTTGCTATCTCTATGGTTTGGTTAAGCAATCCTATAACTATGCCTTTTATGTACTATATGGAGTATATAACAGGATGTTTCGCCTTGGGAATAGAGCCTGTTAGTGTAGAACTAAGTATGGAATGGTTTGATAAGAATTTTAAAAATATCCTTATTCCTCTTTATGTCGGGACAGCTTTTTATTCGATAGGCGTTTCGGCAGTAGTATATTTTATCATCAATATCTCATGGATTAAATCAGTAAAAGATGAGCAAAAAAGAAATATTAAAAAGAAGAAAACAAAATAATTTACAGATATTTATCAGGAGTTTTGGCACTCTTTACATATGCCGTTGATGATAATATTGTCTATCCTGTAGCCGTCCATTTCAAATTTTATATTGTACAGACACTCTACCTTGTTGCATTTAAGGCATACAAAATGGCCGTGAGAGCTTTTTTTCAGTTCAAAATACCGTTTTTTGTCATTTGACTCAAAAGAATTGAGCATCTCTTTTTCACTAAATTTTGATATATTCCTGTAAAATGTTGCCTTGTCCATGGATATAACCTCTCTAAAATCTTCATAACAAAGAGGTCTGTCCGCATTTTTTAAAAGAGTAAGTATTTCTACTCTGGCATTTGTTACTTTGATGCTGTTTTGTTTTATTAACTCTTCTATTTTCATAGATTTATTGTATCAAAAATGACTTTAAATGCAACTAAGTTGCATTTAAAGCGTTTGGATGTATAATTTCATATAATATGAAGTTATACATTGGAGTTTAAAATGAAAAAACTTTCTATTTTGTTTTTGTTGCTTTTTGGTACTGTTTTATATGCAAAAATTAATGTTGTAGTGAGTATATTGCCACAAAAGAATTTTGTAAAAGAGATAGTGGGAGAAAAAGCCGATATAACAGTTATGGTTAAACCTGGAAATTCTCCGCATACATATGAACCAAAACCTTCTCAGATGAGGTATATATCAAAAGCAGACATATACTTTAAAATCGGTGTCGAATTTGAAAAAGTATGGATAAAAAAGTTTGTAAACCAAAATAGAAAAATGAAGGTAGTGGACCTATCCAAAAGGATAACAAGATATGGTAAAGATCCTCATATCTGGACTTCCCCAAAAAATGTAAAAATTATAGCTGAAAACATAAAAGAAACACTATGCGAATTTGATACTGAAAACTGTGAATATTATACAAAAAACTATGAAAAATTTATCTCTAAAATTTCAAGATTGCAAAATGAGATAAAAGAGATATTGAAAAATGTGAAAAAAGGTTCCAGATTTATGGTTTTTCATCCGTCATGGGGATATTTTGCAAAAGAATTTCATCTTATACAGTTTCCTGTTGAGATAGAGGGTAAAAGTCCGAAGCCCAAAACTTTGGTAAGGATTATCAAAACAGCAAAAAAAGAGAATATAAAAGTTATACTGACTTCTCCCGAATTTTCCCAAAAAAGTGCAAAAGTGATAGCAAAAGAGCTTGGTATAAAAGTTGTAAAAATAACTCCTTTGGCGCAAAATTGGTATGACAATTTAATCTATCTTGCCAAAGTTATAGCATCTAAAGAGAGTAAATGAGTATCATAAAAATAAAAAATTTAAGTTTTTCGTATGAGAGGCAAAAAGTACTTCAAGATATTGACCTGAAAGTGGAAGATGGTGATTTTTTTGCTGTTATAGGTCCAAACGGTGGAGGAAAAAGTACTCTTTTAAAGCTGATACTTGGTTTTTTAGAACCGGATTGCGGAGAGATTAAAGTTTTCGGAAAGAGTCCCAAAGAGGCTTTGGAAAGAATAGGATATGTTCCGCAAAATACAAATATCAATGTCAATTTTCCCATAAAAGTTTTGGAAGTTGTAATGATGGGCCATGTGAAAAGTGGAGAAGAAAAGAAGCGAGAAGGTCTTTTGGGAAGAATTTTTGATTTGGGGTATAGTCATTTCGAAAAATCCTGTGCACTGAGTGCTTTAAAACAAGTAGGCATGGAAGAATTTGCAGATAAAAAGATAGGTTTGCTTTCAGGTGGTCAAAGACAAAGAGTCATGATAGCAAGAGCTTTGTGTGCTCATCCTTCTCTTTTGATACTTGATGAACCGACAGCTAGCATAGACCCGGACGGACAGAAGAAGATTTATGATTTGCTGAAAGAATTAAACAAAACCATAACGATTATGGTTGTAAGTCATGATATATCCGTGATACTCGGATATGCAAACAAGGTAGCCCATATCAATAAAAAACTTGTTTTTCACAATATTTCACAAACTCACAGCATTAAGCAGGAAGGACATTTTTGTGAAGTTGAAATGCTGGAAATGTTAGGAGAAAAGAGATGTTAGATGCTTTGTCTTATGAGTTTATACAAAATGCTCTTATGGCGGGGCTTTTGGTAAGTATAGCAAGTGGAATCATAGGCTCTTTGATAGTAGTTAACAGGATGGTGTTTTTGGCAGGAGGTATAGCACATACCTCTTACGGAGGTATAGGGTTGGCCATATATTTTGGTTTGCCTGTTTTTATGGGAGCATCTCTCTTTGCCGTAGGAGCAGCATTTTTAATAGCTTTGGTAACTCTCAGGCAAAAAGAGAAGATAGATATATTTATAGGACTTATATGGGCAGTTGGAATGGCAGTGGGAATTATCTTCGTAGATTTGACTCCGGGTTATAATGTAGATTTGATGAGTTATCTTTTTGGCTCTATTTTAAGTGTAAGTCATGAAGATATCTTATATATGGTTGTTTTACTTTCGGTAATTATTTTTATGGTAGGTTTTTTTTACAAAGAGATTTTGGCAGTATCCTATGACAGTGAGTATGCCTCTTTGAGAGGAGTAAATGTTAAGTTTTTCTATACCCTTATTCTTGTTTTGTCATCTTTAAGTGTGGTTATGGCTATAAAAGTTGTAGGATTGATACTTGTGATTGCACTTCTTAGCATACCGGTATATATAGCTCTTAGAGTTTCCAACTCTCTTTCTTTTATGATGATGCTTTCATCTTTTTTGTCAGTTGTATTTACTTTTGCAGGACTTTTTGTCTCGTATTATTATGATATAAGCAGTGGGGCATGTATAATATTGTTAAGTGCTATTTGTCTTGGATTGTTTGAAATTTTTTTAAAGGTTTATTCAACCAATAAGTAGTACAATTTTACATGCTGTTAGGCTTGAGTTCAAGCGTACATGATTTAAGCATATATTTTCTTCTTTCCGCTTATCCTACATGTAAACGCTACAGCAAATTTTTCTATAACAAGGATTTATTATGGGCATAGAAGTGTATAAAGAGTTGCTTTTTGATATAGGTATTGATGTTAAAAAACATGCAAAGATGATATTGGTTTCAAATACCTTACAGCTTATGGGCTCAATTGGAGTTGCCCTTGCAGGGTATGAAATATGTCGGGAAATAAAGGAGAAAAAATGAAAATTAACTGTTGTGATTTGGCTTGTCCGGAGCCGGTTTTAAGAACAAAGAAAGCTCTTGAAGAGTTAGAGGATGATTCTATTTTGGAGGTGGTGGTAAATTCTGTCTCTTCGATTGAAAATGTCAAAAGATTTGCTTCAAAAAGCGGTTATGAGAGTAGAGTTGAGGAGCTTGAAGGCGGAAAAACGCTCATTACTATCATAAAGGGTTACGAGTGCGCCATAGTACCTAGCAAAGAAGAGAATTTTCTAAACAAAACGGTTTTTGTAAAAACAGACAAGATAGGAAATGGAGAACTCGGTACTGTTTTGATGAAGAGTTTTCTAAAAACTATGTTGGAGTTTAAAGCACTTCCTAAAAATCTGGTATTTGTAAATGAGGGAGTTTTTTTGACAACAAAAGATGAGAATCTTGATTTGATAGAGAATCTAAAAGAGTTGGAAAAAAGGGGAGTAAAAATATACAGTTGCGGACTTTGTCTGAATTTTTACAAAATTCCTGCAGAAGAGTTAAAAGTAGGAGAGATAGGAAATGCTTACGATTCTGTGGATATGCTTTTAAATACCGACGCGGTTTCACTTTAAGGAGAGAAGATGAAAATTTTATTTATATTTAATCACGAGCCTTACGATGGCAGTGATGTGGCTTGGAATGGTCTCAGACTTGCCAAAAATCTTTCTGAAAGGGGAGAAGAGGTAAGAATTTTTTTGATGAACGATTCAGTTGATTTGGCAAGAGATTGCAACAAAAAACCGGATAATTACGATAATGATTTGGTAAAGATGTTAAAAGAGATGTATAATAATAAAGTAGAATTGAAAGTTTGCGGAACATGTCAAGCAAGATGCGGACTTTTTAAAAACGAACCATATTTTGTCCCTGAGATAAAAGCGACGATGAATGATTTGGCTGATTGGGTTCAGGAGAGTGACAAGGTACTTACTTTTTAAAGGATAAGGTTTGAAAGAGTTAGATAATACTCACAAACTGACCAAATTCGTAAAAGCTGCGGGTTGAGCCGCCAAGTTGGCTCCGGGTGAGTTAAACATAGCGCTAGGCGGACTTGATTGTAGTGATGAGAGAGTTTTGGTTGGGATGGACAGCAGTGATGATGCTGCTGTTTTTAGGATAGATGATACAAAGGCATTGGTTCAGACGGTAGATATAATTACTCCCGTGGTTGATGACCCTTATGTTTACGGTCAGATCGCGGCTGCCAACTCTCTTAGCGATATTTTTGCTATGGGAGCGGAAGTGGCGACTGCTATGAATGTAGTAGGATTTGACGGATGTAATCATCCAAAAGAGGTTTTAAACGAAATCCTTGAAGGCGGACAGAGCAAGATAAAAGAGTGTGGAGGGGTGATTGTGGGAGGACATACCATAGAAACTCCTGAGATGCTTTACGGTCTTAGTGTAAGCGGTTTTGTTCATCCGGATAAAATTTATCGAAACAACACTCCAAGAGTAGGAGATGTCTTGATTTTGACCAAACCTCTTGGAATGGGGATACTTACAACTGCCATAAAAGCTGATATGTTATCTTCTGAGAGTGTAAAGAAGATAGCTTTTATTCTGGCACAGTTAAACTATAAAGCTTCAGAGATAATGAAAAATTATGATGTAAGTGCCTGTACAGATGTGACGGGATTTGGACTTTTGGGACACGCTTTGGAGATGGCGGAAAACGGAGTTGGGATTGAGTTTGATTTTGATTCTATACCGTTTTTAAACGAAGCAAAAGAGATGGCGGATATGGGCATAATTCCTGCCGGAACCTATAATAATATGAGCTATGTAAAAGATAAGGTTCTATTCAAAAAAGAGTTAGAAGATGAGATACTTCTTTTTGATGCTCAAACTTCAGGAGGACTTCTGATAGCCGTGAAAGAACAAGATGCACAGAGGTTACTGAACGAGTTAAAAGATACAGGG
>CAYRRJ010000022.1:0-11113 GCA_964426645.1 uncultured Campylobacterales bacterium
GAAACAAAATCTCTATGATTTTTCAAGACCCTCAAACCTCGCTAAATCCTGTTATTACCATAGGTGAACAGCTTATGGAAGCTATCTTGTATCATCACAAAGATGTATCCAAAAAAGAGGCTTTTAAAAGGTGCGTTGATATTTTGAAAATGGTAGGATTACCAGCGGCCGAAAAGAGGATGAAGAGTTATCCTCATCAACTCTCAGGAGGTATGAAACAAAGAGTCGTAATAGCAATGGCACTTTTAAACAATCCGAAACTTTTGATTGCCGATGAGCCTACAACTGCGCTTGATGTAACCATTCAGGCGCAAATTTTGTATCTTATGAAAAAACTAAGCCAGGATTTTGGCTCATCTTTGATTTTGATTACTCACGATATTGCAGTAGTTTCACAGCTATGTGACAAGATAGCCGTGATGTATGCGGGAAGAATTGTAGAGTACGGTAAAAAAGAGGAGATTATATTTGATCCCAAACATCCTTATACCAAAGGACTTATAGAGTGTCTGCCAAAACTAAATGATGACAAAGAGAGGCTATATCAGATACCAGGAATTATGCCTTCGTTATTGAATCTGCCAAAAGGGTGTTATTTTAAAGACAGATGTGAGTTAGCCGATAGTGAGTGTGATGTATATCCACCAAAACAAGTTTTAGGAGAAAGGATACTGTTTTGTCACAAAGTGAAGTAAAACTACTTGAAGTTAAAGATGTAGAGAAGATTTTTAGTGTAAAAGTGGGTACTTTTGAAAAGAAAGACTTACACGCACTAAACAAGGTAAGTTTCGATATATATGAGGGTAAGACTCTATCTTTGGTTGGTGAGAGTGGATGTGGAAAGACAACTATAGGAAAAGTAATCCTGGGACTCTATCAGGCTACCAGAGGTGAGATCCTTTTTGAAAACGAAGATATAGCGATGCTTCCTCCTTCGCAAAGAGGCTCTCTTCAAAAAGATATACAGATGATTTTTCAAGACCCTTATTCATCTTTGAATCCCAGAAAAAAAATAAAGACTATTTTGGAACAACCTCTTAAAATCCATACCAATATGGATAAAAAGCAGAGAATGGATACTATTTTTGAAGTTTGTGATGATGTGGGGATAGATTACAGTTATTTGGAGAGATATCCTCATCAATTCTCTGGCGGACAAAGACAAAGAATTGCAATTGCCAGAGCTATTATTTTAAAACCTAGACTCGTTTTGGCAGATGAGCCTATTTCTGCACTGGATGTCAGTATTCAGGCACAAATCTTAAATCTTATTATGGATTTGAAGGAGAAGTATAAACTTACTACCCTTTTTATCACTCATGATATAAGCGTTGTTAAACATATAAGTGACTATGTAGCTGTGATGTATCTAGGAGAGATAGTGGAGTATGCTTCCAAAAAAGAGCTGTTTGCAAATCCAAAACATCCATATACCAAGATGCTTTTCTCAACTGTTCCTGATATAAACACACCTTTGGCGACTGACAGTGTACTAAAAACAGGGGAAATTCAAAGTCCTATAGATTTGCCGAAAGGATGTTTTTTTGCTAAAAGATGTCCCTATAGAGAGAATAGCTGTGAAGAATCACATCCTCCTTTGATAGATACAGGAGATAATCATTTAGTAAGGTGTCCTATAGTTAGTTAAAGATATAATTTCTTTCATACTTTACATGTAAGGAATTATTGTGAAAACTATACTATTTGATTTGGATGGCACTTTGATAGACTCTACTGAAGCTATTTTGGAGAGTTTTTATGAATCATTTAAAAATTTTGATATAAATTTATTTGATAGTAACAGGATAAAATCTTTAATAGGATATCCACTTGATATTATGTATAAAAAATTAGGTGCTCCACAAGAGAGTATAGAAGCTGTTATAATCTCTTACAAACAGCATTATCGTAAAATATCAAGAGAAAAAACCACACTTTTACCAGGAGCTAAAGAGGCTGTGGCGAAAGCCGGTGAGTTTGCAAAACTTGGGATAGTTACTACAAAAACAGCAAGGTATTCAAAAGAGCTTTTGGAGCATATGGATATAATGGATTGTTTTGAAGTCCTGATAGGCAGAGAAGATGTAAAATATCCAAAACCTCATGCTGAACCTATACTGAAAGCATTGAAGTATATGAATGCGGACAAAAGAGGAACATGGATGATAGGAGATACCATAATGGACTTGGAAAGTGCAAAAAATGCCGGAGTAAATTCTTATGGTCTGTTATGTGGATACGGAGATGAGGTTGAACTGAAAAAATTTACAAAAAATCTGGCAAAAACTCCGTTGGAAGCAGTAGAAAATATATCCTTTAAATAATACAAATTTTATCCTCTTTAAAGGTTATATATGCTCTCATTATCAAAAAGTTAATTTTTTTTATATTTTGTTATAAAAATGTCATATAATTTGATTAATATAAAAAAATTAATTTAGTATTTGGATAAATTATATTCTTAATCAAAGTTGGTGTATTATTCGGTATTTATATATTCTTAAGATAATGCCAAGTAGAATAAAAAACATTATTATATAATGAGTTTTAAGGGCTGATGTTACATAAAATATATACAGGGTTTTTATATTTTATGTAACATCAGTTAAAATTTAATAAAGGGGATTTGTTATGACTAAAGTCATGAAAACTATGGATGGAAACGAAGCTGCTGCTTATGCTGCTTATGCTTTTACCGAAGTTGCCGGAATATATCCGATAACACCTTCTTCTCCTATGGCCGATCATGTTGATAAATGGGCGAGTCAGGGGAAAAAGAATCTTTTTGGGATGCCGGTTAAAGTTGTAGAGATGCAAAGTGAGGCCGGTGCTGCAGGTGCGGTACACGGTGCATTACAGTCCGGAGCACTTGCTACTACTTTTACAGCTTCTCAAGGATTACTTCTAAAAATACCAAATATGTATAAAATTGCTGGACAACTGTTGCCTGGAGTTATTCATGTCGCAGCAAGAGCTATAGCTACACATGCTTTGTCTATATTTGGAGATCACCAGGATGTATGTGCTGCAAGACAGACAGGTTTTGCAATCTTGGCTTCAAGTTCTGTTCAGGAAGCTATGGATTTGGGTGGGGTTGCCCATCTTAGTGCAATCAGAGGCAGAGTTCCTTTCTTACACTTTTTTGATGGCTTTAGGACTTCCCATGAAATTCAAAAAATAGAAGTTATGGATTATGAAGTTTTTGATAGACTTCTGGATAGAGATGCTGTTGAAAAATTTAGAAAAAATGCATTGAACCCTGAGGATCCTAAGACTCGTGGTACTGCACAAAATGATGATATCTATTTTCAAGGAAGAGAAGCACAAAACAAGTTTTATGAAGCACTTCCTGATGTAGTTGCAGATTATATGGAAGAGATTTCAAAAGTTACAGGAAGAGAGTATAAACCGTTTGTTTATTATGGAGACCCTGAAGCTGAAAGAGTCATTGTTGCTATGGGTTCAGTTAATGAAACTATAAAAGAAACAATAGACTATCTAAGAAGCAAAGGCGAAAAAGTAGGTTTGATTACTGTTCATCTTTACAGACCTTTTAGTTTGAAACATCTTTTTGCAGTTATGCCGAAAAGTGTTAAAAAGATAGCTGTACTTGATAGAACAAAAGAACCAGGAAGTGTAGGTGAGCCTTTATATCTGGATATCAAATCTGCATTTTACGGAAAAGAGAATGCACCTTCGATAGTAGGAGGAAGATACGGTCTTTCTTCAAAAGATACTGATCCTGCACAAATTATTGCAGTTTATAAGAATCTGGAAGCGGATGAGCCTAAAAATGACTTTACCATAGGTATAGTTGATGATGTTACATTTAAATCTCTACCTGTTGGAGAGAAAATGTCTTTGGGTGGTGATGATGTAACAGAGTGCCTATTTTACGGACTTGGTGCTGACGGTACGGTTGGAGCAAATAAAAACTCTGTTAAAATCATAGGTGATAAGACTGATATGTATGCTCAGGCTTATTTTGCATACGATTCCAAAAAATCAGGTGGTTATACAAGAAGTCACCTAAGATTCGGTAAGAATCCTATTCGTTCTACCTATTTGGTTTCCCGTCCTGATTTTGTAGCATGTTCTGTTGCTGCATATCTTGATGTATATGATGTTGTTGGCGGTATCAAAGAGGGCGGTACATTTTTATTGAATTCTATCTGGGATGCAAAAGAGACAGCTAAAAGAATACCAAACAAAGTTAAAAAGATATTGGCTGAAAGAAATGTAAAATTTTATGTTATAAATGCTACAAAACTTGCCCGTGATATAGGACTTGGTAACAGAACAAATACTATTATGCAATCTGCTTTCTTTAAACTTGCAAATATCATAGATTATGAAGATGCAAAAGAGTATATGAAAGAGTTTGCATACAAATCATATATCAAAAAAGGTGAAAATATAGTTGAGCTTAACTATAAAGCGATAGATAGCGGAGAAGCAGGACTCGAAGAAGTTGAAGTTGATCCGGCGTGGGCAAATCTAAAAGACGAAGTATCTCTAGCCGTTCCTTCAAAATATACAGGAAGTGAGTTTGTAGAGAAATTCTGTAAGCCGGTAAATCATGCAAAAGGTGATGACCTACCTGTTTCTGTATTTACTATGAGAGATGATGCAAGTTTGGAAAACGGTACGACTGCAACTGAAAAAAGAGGTGTTGCTACGATGGTTCCTGTATGGAAAGAGGAGAACTGTATCCAGTGTAATCAGTGCTCTTTCGTATGTCCTCATGCAGTTATAAGACCATTTTTGATTAATGATGAAGAGTTGGAAAAAGCACCGGAAGGTGTTAAAAACCATGTATTGGATGCAAAAGGAAAAGAGCTTAAAGGACTTAAATACAAGATTCAGGTTTCAACTCTTGACTGTACAGGATGTGAACTTTGTGCAGAGGTCTGCCCTACTAGTGAAAAGTCTTTGGTAATGGTTCCGATTGAGCAAGAGATTGAAAAGGGAGAGCAGGAAAATGCAGATTATCTTTTCAGTGAAGTAACATATAAAGATGATTTGGTCAAGAAGACAACAGTAAAAGGTTCACAATTTGCAAAACCTCTCTTTGAGTTCCACGGAGCATGTCCTGGATGTGGAGAGACTCCTTATATAACTTTGGCAACTCAACTTTATGGTGACCATATGATGATAGCCAATGCGACAGGATGTTCATCTATCTATGGTGGTTCTGCACCTTCTGCACCTTATACTAAAAATGACAAGGGGCATGGACCGGCTTGGGCTAACTCACTTTTTGAAGATAATGCTGAATTTGGTCTTGGTATGCATATAGCAAATGAAACTATCAGACAAAGAGTTGCAAAGATTATGCTTGATTCTATGGATGAAGTACCTAACTCTCTAAAAGCATTGTACAAAGATTTTCTTGAGTATAAAGATAGCAGAGAAAAAACAGCTGAGATAAGAGATAGACTTGTTCCTATTTTAGAACAGCATTTGGATATACCTAGTGTTGCTGAACTATACTCTTTAAAACAGTATATAGCCAAAAAATCTCAATGGATTATAGGTGGTGACGGTTGGGCTTATGATATAGGTTACGGTGGACTTGACCATGTAAGCGCAAGTGGAGAAGATGTAAATATCCTTGTACTAGATACCGAAGTTTACTCAAATACAGGTGGTCAAAGCTCAAAAGCTTCTCCTGCGGCATCTGTTGCAGAATTTACAGCGGCAGGTAAGCCTGTTCAAAAGAAAGATTTGGGACATATAACTATGACTTACGGAAATATATATGTTGCACAGATAAATTCCAATGCTTCACAGTCTCATACCCTTAAAGTTATGAAAGAAGCTGAAGAGTTCCCTGGAGTTTCTGTTGTTATAGCATATTCTCCTTGTATCGCTCACGGAGTAAAAGGGGGTATGGGACAATCGGGACATCAAGCAGAGCTTGCTACCAAGTGTGGATACTGGCCAACTTATACATATGATCCTAGACTTCTAAAAGAGGGCAAAAATCCTCTTAAAATAACTTCCAAAGAGCCGGATTGGGATCTTTATGAAGAGTTTTTGATGCATGAAGTAAGATATGCCAGTTTGAAAAAATCTCATCCTGAACGTGCGGCTAAGTTATTTGCTAAGAATAAAAATGATGCCAAGTTTAGATGGAGACAGCTAAAGAGAATGGCTGCTGCCGATTACTCTGATGAGTTGGAAGATTAAAATATATTTGCAGAGGGATTAATCCCCTCTGCAAAAAAGTTTTATAAACCCAGAGCTTTTTCTACCTCTTCGTTTGATTTTACCGCTTCGGCACTCTGGTGGATTACTGTTGGAAGACATGCCGTACAAACATGTACCTCTTCTCCGCCACATACAGCTTTTACATAGACTCTTGTTTGTCCGTCATCACTTGGAGACAGACATACATTGCAGACTTGGATTCCATTTTTTTCCATTGTTGATCCTTGTTGTATCTGATTTTATACACTTTTAAAGCATGTATAATATCAGTTTTTAAATTTGGAGTCGTATTATAGTGAAAAATTATAAATATTGTATTGAATTAAATCAATAATTACTATTTTTGGATATAATTCCAAAAAAAAAGGATAAAATATGCCACTTTTAGATAGTTTTATGGTTGACCATACCAAGATGCCGGCACCCGCAGTTAGAGTAGCCAAAACAATGAAGACTCCGAAAGGAGATACGATTACAGTTTTTGACCTTCGCTTTTGTAAACCAAATCAAGAGATACTCTCAAGCGAGGGAATTCATACATTAGAGCATCTTTTTGCAGGATTTATGAGAGAGCATTTAAACAGCGATGATGTAGAAATTATTGATATCTCTCCTATGGGTTGTAGAACCGGGTTTTATATGAGTCTTATAGGAACTCCGGATGAAAAAAGAGTTGCAAAGGCTTGGGAAGAGTCTATGAAAGATATCTTGGAAGTAAAATCCCAAAATGATATACCTGAGTTAAATGAGTATCAGTGTGGTACTTGTAAAATGCACTCTTTGAGCGATGCTAAAGAGATAGCACAAAATGTGCTAGATAGAGGTATAGGGGTGATGAGTAACGAAGAGTTAAAGTTAGATCTTTCCAAACTCTAGTTTTTTTCCAAAACCCAGACGATTATCTGTATATTTGATATATGTTATATCGATTGTAAAGAATTTTGGATTTAGAGCTAAAGCATAAGGGTATCTTTTTAGATACTCTTGTATCTCTTTTTTTGAAGAATCTCTCCAAATGCCCAAAAACTGAATACCCTGGATTTTGCCAATCTCTTTTGTTTCCAAATGAATAGTTCCTGAAATTTTCGGATTTTTTGAAGATAGTCTTACATGTAAGGTATCCTCTTTTGAAGAGATTAAAAATCGAGGGTTATCTTCAAGAAAATGGTAAAAGGCACTAAAAGAGTAGGTTGCATCTGCTTTTTGAAAACTGCATCCCAAAACATGATGACTTTTGATAAAAGATAATATTCTACTTTCCACTAATCTCCCTGATAGTAGATACTACCAACTCAAGATTTTTTAAAATGAGGACTATGGCAACTATCCATAATATAAGGATAAAAAGTTGTATGTATGCAAAATATCTGTTTTGATTCTGATATTTGAATATGGCATATCCTAAAACAGTACCAAAAACTCCACCTATGATTGAAAAGTATATAAGTGATATCTGTGGTACTCTCTTTTTTTCTTGATACATTTTATCTGTAAACATAAGTAAAAAAGTAAATATATTTATAGAAACCAGATACCAGACAACTACAGGTATGGAGGAAAAAAAGTTGTTTAAAACAAATGATACAGCGGTGAAGAGAAACATTATCAAAATTCTAAAACCGTTACTGCACATACTTACTCCTTTGTTATCATAATTATACCAAAAAGATGATATAATCTTGGGCTAAAAATAGGAGAGATAGATGAAAGATAGAGATTATATAAAAGAGATGTTTTTACTCCAACAGAAACTTAATGATGAGACAAACGGAGAAGGTTGGGAAAACGGATATACCAAAAACGGAAAGATTATTAACTGGAAAAGATGTATATATATGGAGTGTGCGGAGCTTATCGACAGTTTTAACTGGAAACACTGGAAAGATATAGAAAAACCTGTTGATTGGGAAAATGCTTTGGTGGAAGTTGTTGATATATGGCATTTTGTGATGAGTTTGATACTTGAAGACTATAAGATTAACAACAAGGGTGATATAGATAAACTTTGTGATGATTTTATAGAGGTAGGGGGTTTTTTAAGATTTACCAAAGAGCCGTTTGAGAGAGATAGTTTTACTTCATTGGAGTTAATAAATGATATAGAAAAAATCATACATCAGACTACAGGTTTTCAAGTTGATATATATGATGAGCTTTTAAGAGATTACTTTGGAGTTGCTTTGAAATGTGGAGTAAATCTACAGATACTGTACAGATATTATCTTGCTAAGAATGTTTTAAATAAATTTAGACAGGATCACGGATATAAAGACGGAAGTTATAAAAAAATTTGGGATGGAAAAGAAGATAATGAAATTATGCTTTCACTTTTGGACAGTGCTGTGTATGATGTTGATAGTTTGTATAAAGAATTAGAAAAGATTTACAAAAAGTAACTGTATAAATTATATAAAACCAAAATAGGTTTAATTTTATGATAATTTAAGCTTATTTTGGAGATAATAATCCTCAAAATTTTTTAAAAGGGTAAATAATGAAAAAAAGAGCTTTTTCATTATTTCTCAAAATCTTTATATCAGTAGTTTTTCTTACTCAAATAAATTTACTTGCCTCAAAACTTTCGCCACAACAGATTGAGATACTTAAAATGGTAAAATCCATAGCAAAGAAGTATCCCAACAAAGAGGGTGAAACTTTTGAATATACCCTTATGGCTATATGTCTGAGTGAAACCAGTGCAGGAATTTTTAAAGTAGGAGATATAGGTAAAGATCCAAATATATTTAAAGCTTCACTTGGAATTATGCAGGTTAGACTTCAAACTGCCAGATTTATAGCAGATAAACTGAATCTTACAGAAGTACAGAAAATGAGTGATGTAAAACTGGTAAATCGTCTTTTGGGAGATAATGAGTTTAATGTCTATTTGGCAACAAAATATCTTGTCTGGCTCAGTGATTATACAAAAAACTATTTTAGAACTGTAAGTCGTTATAACGGGGGTAACTATAATCGTCCATACTACTATAAGGTGATGAGAAATATGAAATTAATCAAAAGTATAGAAGAACTTAATTTCAAATAAAAGGTATAAACATAATTTTTTCTAAATGTAGTTATCTGTTTTTTTGGATTTGGAGATTTTGATTATTCTGAAAATTTCTTCAGTCAGATTTTCTACCATTTTCTTTGTTGTTTCGGGTTTTAATGCATCTTTTAAAGAAATAGGTTTGTCTATTATGGAAAAAACAGCATCTACTCCCAAAGATGAGTGAATTTTTTGTATCTCTTCATCTATTTCTCCACAAATCGCCATAACAGGTATATCCTGTTTTTTTGCTGCTTTTGCCACTCCTGAAATAGCTTTTCCCATTGATGTTTGCGAGTCTATCTTGCCTTCCCCTGTTATTATCAAGTCACAGTTTTCAATCTCTTTTTCAAAGTTTTGACTATCTAGTATAAAATCTGTACCTGAAATAATCTGTGCATCTAAAAATGCGTTTAGAGTTCCTGCAATACAACCTCCGGCTCCGGCTCCTTTCAGATTCGAGATATTTTTGGAAGTTGTTTTTTTTATCAAATTGCAAAAATGTCTGATTTCTGTTTCAAGCAACTCTAGATCATCTCTTTTAGCTCCTTTTTGTAGTGAGAAAAGTTTGGTACAACTTTTTTGACCGAGCATTTTGGCGTCAACATCCACAGCAACTCTAAATCTTGCCTTTTTTGCTTTTTTATTTGCAAAAGTTGAATCTATTTTGGAAATATTCTTTAAATTTGAACTATTTGGAGATATGATTTTGTCTTGGTTATCGAAAAATCTATATCCCAAAGCTTCCAACATTCCGGCACCTGCATCGTTTGTTGCTGTACCTCCCAAAGTAATTATGATATCTTTGAACCCTCTGTTTAGAGCGTCATTTATTAGCTCACCTAATCCAAAAGATGATGTTCTTAAGAAGTTTTCTTTGGTTTTGGAAGTCAAAGCTATAGTTTGGGCACTCTCTATGATAGCTTTGGTTGAAGAGAGTTTTAGATATTTTGATTCTATTTTCTCACCCAAAGGGTCTGTGCTTTCCAGAAAAATAAAATCTCCTTTATCCAAAAATGAATCCAGACTACCTTCTCCACCATCAGCTATAAGAAAAATTTTTATATCAATATCTTTATATACTTTTAAAATTCCGTTTTTCACAGAATCTGCCAACTCTTTTGAAGATAGAGAGCCTTTGAAAGAGTCTATGGCTATTGCTATACAATTCATAAAAGAATTATATCAAAATTATCTGTTTGAAGATGATGCCATTAAGGCTCCGAGCGTTATAAAAATAGCACCGTTTATTCTATTTAAAGTTTTGATTTTATCTCTTTTCAAAAGCCAATCTTTTATACTGTGTGCCAAGAGTGCATAGAGGGTTAAAAATGTAAAAGATGAAAAGATTGGGTTTGTGAAATGTGCGGACATATTCACAGAGGTAAAAAAGCACCAAACTCCTGTCCTTTGTGTAAAGCGGATAAAGAGTACTTCAAAAGAGAGTTTTTAGGCTAGTTGGCAAATACAACACTTTTACTTTTTGGAGTTTCCAAAAACTCTATATGTGAAACCTCTACTCCATGGGGTTTCATCTTTTTTGAAACTATTTGCATAAGCCATGTAGAGATATTTTCACTTGTAGGAACAAAGTCAACTATTACATATCCTTCATACATCTCAAATATTTCAGCAGGTTCGTTTTGAATTTTACTAAAATCCACACCCCAAAAACCACTCTCATAATAAATCAAATCTTTCTTATCTTTGAAATGTGGCAGAAGTGTAGGAAATAGAGGGTCGTTTATATCTATTATAAATTTATGGTCAAGAGTATCGTCAAGAAACTGTTTAAACCAGTTTAAGTGTGCAAAATCAGTAACCATTCCCTCTTTTAGTTTATCACTTCTT
>CAYRRJ010000023.1:0-11105 GCA_964426645.1 uncultured Campylobacterales bacterium
AACTCTGCTTAGATATGCAGATATGGCTATGTACAAAGCAAAATCCGAAGGAAAGAACTGTTATGTTTTATATAATAAAAGTATGAATGAACAGGTAAGCCAACATCTCAAGATAGAGGAAGAATTAAAAGAAGCTCTTAAAAATGATGAATTTATTCTTCACTATCAACCGCAAATAGAAGTAGGAACAGAAAAACTGGTAGGATTTGAAGCACTTGTCAGATGGCAACACCCTAAAAAAGGTCTCATGTATCCAAATTATTTCATTGAGATAGCAGAAGATAGTAACCTTATAATAGAAATAGGAAATACTGTTCTGAAAAAAGCTATGCTTCAGATGAAAGAATGGTATAAAAAGGGATATAATCCAGGTATAATGTCCGTAAATTTTGCCAGCAAACAATTGGAATCAAAAGAGCTATTTAAAATATTTGAAAATTTACTAGAAGAAACCGAATGCAGAGCAAAATGGATTGAAGTGGAAGTCATAGAGAGATATCTGGCAAAAGACATCAATAAATCTATAAAAATGCTTGAACATTTTAGAAGACTGGGGCTTGGAATTGCTATTGATGATTTCGGTACCGGATATTCATCTCTTAGTTATCTGAAATATCTCCCCGTAACAAAACTAAAAATAGATAAATCTTTTATAGACGGTATAAAAACAAACTATGCAGATAAAGCAATTGCAAAAAGTATTATAGACCTTGCAAAGGGTCTTCGTGTAAAAGTTTTGGCTGAAGGAGTAGAAAGTAAAGAACAGTATGCTATTTTAAAGAAAATGGGCTGTGAGATTATTCAGGGATACTATTTTTACAAACCTCTATCAAAAGATGATGCTCAAAAACTTCTGTCAAATATGGTATAATCACAAAAAAATATAGGGAAAATATGCAAAGAAGAGTTTTTCTGGGATTTATCGCAACTGTAACTGTTGGTATATCAAATACATTTGCAAACAGTAATTTTCAACAAGACAACAGCATATGGCTCAGAGACGACCAAAAAAATATATTTTTAAATGTCTGCTATAAACTCGAAAAAATAAAAAAATATGTCGGTTACGCAAACTTCAATCTTATAAGTTTTGATGATGCCCTGAAAGTAGCCAAAAGAGTTTCTAAAATAGGAGCCTTTTCCAAAGAAGAGTTAGACTTTATAGAAGAAATTTTCTATCAGGATCCTTCTTTTCATGGTTTTTACGGTAAGAGAATCTGTAACTCTCTTACCAACAAAATTTCCAAAAAAGATGTTTACAAGATACCACACAGCGGACACTATCTATTTAAAGGGCACTCAAAGGAGTCCTACGAAAGAGTCATAAAAGATGTAGGAAATTCTCTCATATTGACTTCCGGAGTCAGAAATATAGTCAAACAGATGAATCTTTATTTCAACAAAATAAAACAGTGTAACGGCAACATCTCTTTGGCATCCCACTCTTTGGCCCCACCGGCCTACTCCTATCACACTGTGGGAGATTTTGATGTAGGCAAAAAAGGCTGGGGATACAAAAATTTCACAGTAAGTTTTGTTAGAACAAAAGAGTTTTGGAGACTTAAAAAACTACCTTATATTTCTATGAGATATACAATCAACAATAAAGACGGAGTTAGATTTGAACCTTGGCATGTTAAGATTATTTAGTATTTTTACGATTTTTACAAGTATTGTTTTCGCACATAATTTGGATTTTACACTTATAAAAAAAGGCAATGAAGACAACAACACTCTTTTGATTGTAGGAGGTATCCAAGGAGATGAGCCTGGAGGGTTTATGGCAGCCTCTCTTCTCTCTACTCACTACGATATTACAAAAGGTTCGGTCTGGATTGTACCGAATTTTAATTTTTACTCAATCATAAAAAGAAACAGGGGACCGTTTGGAGATATGAACAGAAAGTTTGCAAAACTTTCAAAAAAAGATCCTGATTACAAATCCATAGAAAGAATGAAAAAAATCATAAAAAATTCAAATATAAAACTTGTGGTAAATCTGCACGACGGAAGTGGATTTTACCGTACAAGATATATAGACAAATGGCATAATCCCAGAAGATGGGGTCAGGCCACTATAATAGACCAGGGAAAACTTGACGGAATCAAATATGGAAATCTGGCACAGATAGCTTCTAGAATAGACAACCACATAAACAAGCATCTTATAAAAAAAGAACATATGTTTCATACAAAAAACACCAAAACGCATCTTAAAAAAACATTTGAAGAAAAAGAGATGAGCAAAACTCTTACTTTCTATGCGATAGGTGAGGGAAAAGCCGCCTTTGGAAACGAATCAAGCAAATCACTACCCGTACATGAAAGGGTATATTATAAACTTTTGGCACTTGAAAAATTTATGGATATAATGGGCATCCAATACAAAAGAAGATTCAAACTTGAACCAAAAGAGCTCAAAAGAGTCATAGACAACGATATCTTTATCTCCTTCAACGATAAGAAAATTTTTATACCGCTATCCAGAATTAGAAAAAAAATAAGATATTTTCCTGTAGAAAAAGGTACTCGTATAACATTTAAACCAAGCTCTCCTGTGATGACAGTGATAAATGAGGGAGGGAGATATGTAGTCCATTACGGCAACAGAAAACTCACCACTTTGATACCTCAGTATTTTGAGTATGAAAAATTTGACGGTAGCGTAAAAATCAATATAGACGGCAAGATAAAAGATGTAAAACTCGGCTCTTTGATTAAGGTAAAGAGTTATTTCAATGTCAGACCTTCTAACAGACTGAGAGTAAATGTCATAGGCTATGTAAACAAAAAGCACAAAAATGAATCTGGCCTCAATATAAGAAAAAGATATATACTTACAAAATACTCTATAGACAAAGACGGAAAAAGATACCGAGTTGAAATTTATGATAAAAAATATAAAAACAAATTTCTAGGTATGATACTAGTAGAGTTTATATGATACTGAGTATTGAAAGCAGCTGTGACGACAGTTCTATCGCCATAACCGGGATCAAAGACAAAAAACTTCTGTTTCATAAAAAAATTTCTCAGGAGTTGGAACACAGTGTTTACGGAGGTGTTGTACCAGAACTTGCAGCAAGACTGCATGCTGTTGCTCTGCCAAAAATCTTGGAGGAAAGCAGAAACTACTTTGATTCTCTTAAAGCAGTAGCCGTTACCAACGAACCGGGACTGAGCGTAACTCTTGTAGAAGGTGTCAGCATGGCCAAAGCACTGGGAATATCTCTAAAACTTCCTATTTTACCTATAAATCACCTAAAAGGACATATCTACTCTCTTTTTATAGAAAAGGAAACTCTTTTTCCTATTGATATCCTTTTGGTTTCAGGAGGTCACACACAAATCTTACATGTAAAGAATTATGATGATATAGAGATTTTAGCAACCACTATGGATGATAGTTTTGGAGAGAGTTTTGATAAAGTTGCAAAAATGATGGGACTTGGATATCCAGGAGGTCCATTGATAGAAAAATATGCAAAAGAAGGAGATAAAAAAGCCTATAATTTTACCGTACCTCTCTCCAATTCTCCAAAACTTGCCTTCAGCTATTCCGGACTCAAAAATCAGGTAAGACTTGCCATCGAAAAAACAAAACCTTTGGACAACACTGCTGTATCAAACATATGTGCCTCTTTTCAGAGAGTTGCAACACAACATTTGATACAAAAATTGAAAAAAATATACAAAAACAGAGAGATTATGCATTTTGGTGTTGTGGGAGGAGCAAGTGCAAATCTCCATCTAAGAGAAAAAATTGAAAATTTCTGCAAAGAAAAAAGTGCAAAACTCTATCTCGCCGATTTAAAATACTGTTCGGACAATGCAGCGATGATAGGAAGATGTGCGATAGATGCATACAGTCTGGGCAAATTCGAAAATTTCAAAAATATATCGATCCATCCCAAATCAAAAATGTATAAATAATGTTTTTCCTTTAAGTTTCTAAAGAATTTTTATCTAATTTCACAACATAAGAGCTTTGAAAAGCTATTTTGATTATAATTCTCATAAGTTTTTAAAAACTTTTTTAAAATGCTATATAGGGGAAAAGGGGACTGGGTTACCCTCTGGGTAATCAGAAAAAGATACCGATAGCCAGTGAAAAGTTGGTTGAATTTTTCAGTGGGTATTGGTATAAGTCTCCTTAAATTATCACTATTTCCAATTCCAGTTTTATACCTTTTTCTTCATAAACTCTTTTTTGTGCTTCATTTATAACTTTAATAGCATCATCAAATTTTCCATTACCATAATTTATCAAAAAATTTGCATGTTTTTCACTAAATCCCATATCTGCAATTCTATAGCCCTTTAAACCTGCCTCATCCAAAAGTTTTCCCGCAAAACGACCATCAGGATTTTTGAAACAGCTCCCTGCACTTGGTAAAGAGGGCTGATTCTGCCTAAGCTTCCTAAACATGCTCAACAACCCTTCATCAAACCCTTTTTCAATCCCAAATGCAGCTTCATATACAGTACCGTGAAAATCCGCATATCTGTAACCGTAATCTATCTCATCCTTACCAATCCACCCTTCTTCGGTTTTTATACCTACAAGAGTATTGAAAATCTCCCACTCCTTCAATCCGGCATTCATTTTTACCATTCCGCCCAGAGTCCCGGGCAGTTTTTGCATAATCTCAAAATTGGCTATATTGTTTTTTTTGGCATAGCTTAAAATTTTACCACCAGAAGTTGCTCCCCCTATATGGAGAAGCCCCTCCTTTACATGTAAGAAATCAAACTCTTTCGATAACATGGCCAACTTTGGAGGAGTGGGCGATACCAAAACATTATTCGCACCCCCTATGAGCGTATAGCCCTTCAAATCAGTTATGGTATCAATAAGCCTGACGCTGACTTCAGGTCCTATTTTTATACTGGAATATCTGGAAAAATCTATCGTTTTTGTCATCAAAATATAAATGTAGGTATCATCTGTATAACATTTGTGGTAAATGTTATCATTTTATTCATCATCCATGGCATGGTAAAAATAGCCACTACTATAACAAGTAAGATTTTAGGTACAAAACTCAGAGTCATTTCATTTATCTGCGTTGTTGCCTGAAATATACTTATAGCAAGCCCTGCTATCAAACCTGCCAAAAGCATAGGCATGGATAGATACAATGCCATCTTAAACGTTTCAACACCCAACCCTATAAGCTTGGCTTCCATCTTGCCGTCTCCTTTTTAACTGATGTTACGCACCATATGATATGCATAGTGACTTTAGTAATGCTTTAGTGCAAGGCAAAGGTTTCTCACAGAGAGTGCAAAGCACAAGGAAATCCTATCCATAGATAAGATGAAAAACTTTAACGAAGCAATAAGGTATCAATAAAGTCATCCTTTGGACAAAACAATAAAGCATATTCTGCTTCGTTGGATTTTTTTGAATTAGCTTTGGCTAGTTCTTCAAAAATCCGCCTTGCATTATAAACTTTCTTGTTTTGCTATGAATACCATATGGTGCGTAAGGTCAGTTAATAAAATAATCCCCGTCAAAACTGACCAGTGAGTAATTCATATCATCTCCTATACTCTCTTTGAGAGCCTCTATGCTTAGAAAGGTCAAAGAATCTGCATCTATGTACTCTTTGACTTCCTCTGTACTTTTTTTTGCACTTATTAGCTCTTCATAGCTTGGAGTATCTATCCCGTAACGACAAGGATGTTTTATAGGAGGTGCTGCAATTGCAAGATGAACTTCTTTTGCTCCCGCTTCTTTAAGTATCCTGATAATTCTTTTTGAAGTTGTTCCTCTTACAATACTGTCATCTATCACAACTATTCTCTTATCTTTAAGAAGATAACTTATAGGGGAGAGTTTTAGTTTTACTTTCATATCTCTTCTAGCCTGGGTTGGTTCTATAAATGTTCTTCCGACATAGTGGTTTCTAACTATAGCCATATCAAAAGGGATTCCACTTTCTTCCGCATATCCCAGAGCTGCACTAACACCACTATCAGGTACAGGTATAACCAAATCAGCTTTTATATTACTCTCTTTTGCCAAAGCTTTTCCCATTCTCTTTCTGGTTTCATATACACTTTTACCTTCTATAACACTATCGGGTCTGGCAAAATAAATATACTCAAAAGCACATATCCGAGGCTCACTTTCAAAAATCTGAATACTCTCATATCCCTCTTGATCTTTATCAAAGATAATCATCTCTCCGGGTCTTACATCCCTTATAAACTTGGCACCAACCAAATCAAAAGCACATGTTTCACTTGCTACTATATAACCTCCGTCTTCAAGCTGACCAAGACTCAAAGGTCTGACACCGTATCTGTCTCTTATGGCAAACATTTTTTTCCTGCTTTGAATTAAAAGACAATACGCTCCTTTGATTTTTTCCAGAGCTTCCATAATTCTTTCTCTCAAGCTGTCCTTATGGCTTCTAGCTATAAGATGGATTATATTTTCCGTATCCATTGAAGATTGAAATATAGCTCCTTCTTCAATAAGCTCTTTCCTAACATCATCTTTGTTGATAAGATTTCCGTTGTGTACAACAGATATTTCTCCCAACTTATAGTTGGCAAAAATAGGCTGAGCATCTAAAAGTGATTTACTGCCCGCTGTAGAGTATCTGTTATGACCTATAGCCATATCTCCTTTTAGAAACTCCAAAGCTTTTTCATCAAAAACATCGGTAACAAGACCTCTTCTTTTTATTTTTTTGATGTGGTTTCCATCACTTACACTTATACCCGTACTCTCTTGACCTCGGTGTTGCATGGCAAACAAAGAGTAGTAAGCTACTCTTGACGCATCACTGCTTCCGAAAACACCTACTATTGCACACATTTAGATAACCTCACTAATTATTTAATCCCAAACAATCACTGATGTGATATAGACCATTTTCCTGATTTACAATCCATTTTGCAGCTTTTATAGCACCTTTGGCAAAGGTGTTACGACTTGTTGCCGTATGATTTAACTCTATAAACTCTCCGTCATTATAAAATCCTACAGTATGACGCCCAACAACATCTCCTCCGCGAAGAGACATAATAGCTATCTCATCTTTATTTCTTTCTCCTATCAAACCGTTTCTTCCACTGATTCTGACATCTTCAAGTTCCAGTCCTCTGGCTTTAGCTGCATATTCTCCCAAAGTCATAGCAGTACCGCTTGGAGCATCTTTTTTATATCGGTGGTGTTGTTCTACTATCTCTATATCAAAATCACTCAGACTTTTTGATGCCAAAGCTACAAGCTTATTCAAAACTGCTACTCCCATAGACATATTTGTAGAGTATAGAATTGGCATTAGTTTGGAAGCTTCTTTCAAAAGATTTTGCTGATGTTCATTCAATCCTGTTGTCCCGATTACCAGCGGAGTAGGATTTTTAATAGCCTCTTCCAATAACACTTCTGTTGCAAATGCAATAGTAAAATCTATAACAACATCACTGTTTGTAAAAAGCTCTTCATAATCTTCTGTTACTTTAACTCCATCAGGCAGGACAAAACTGAACTCTTCAATAGCATGAAGCATATAAGCTTTTGCATCATTCTCTTTTTTCAGATTTTCTATAAGTAACTGCCCGACTCTTCCGGTAGAACCATGAATTCCTACATTTAACATACCTTATCCTCTATTCGTTTACGTATTCAAGTGCCTGGATACCGGCAACTGCACCATCTCCGGCAGCAGCGACAACCTGCTTAACCGCTTTTATTCTTAAATCTCCGGCAGCAAAAAGCCCTTTTACAGAAGTATTCATAAGCAAATCAACAACAACATTTCCATTCTCATCAACTTCACAAAGAAAGTTTCCGTCTTCCTGTCTTAATATAGAATTATTCACATTCATTCCTACAAATACAAAAATCCCCGGAACTTTGATATCTCTCTCATTTCCCTCTTTATCAGTTGTCAATACTCCGGTAACCCCGCTCATATCTCCATAAATCTCTTTTACTGTAGAGTTTAAGACAAGCTCTATTTTTTCATTGTTTTTAACTTTTTCAACCGTTACGGGAGAAGCTCTAAACTCATCTCTTCTATGAATCAAATATACTTTTGAGCATATATTGGCTAGATATAATGCTTCTTCCAAAGCTGTATCACCTCCTCCAAGTACTGCAACCTCTTTACCTTTGTAAAAAAATCCGTCACATGTAGCACAGGTACTTACTCCCTTGCCAAAAAACTCATCTTCACCTTTTACCCCTGAGCGTCTTGGAGTACTTCCTGTACACACTATAACACTTTTTGCTTCAACAACCTCTCCTCCAAGAAGAGCTATTTCAAAAATACCGTCATCTTTTTTAGAAACTCTACTGACTTCTTTCATCTCATGCTTCAATCCAAATCTCATACACTGCTCAGGCCATTTTGCCATCAAATCCATACCGCTTAAAACCTCAGGTACTCCTGGATAGTTTTCTATTTCACTTGAACTTGTTATCTGACCTCCCGGCATCCCTCTTTCAAACATAACAACATCTTTAAGACCGCCTCTCGTCGCATAAAGTCCTGCTGTAAGTCCTGCCGGACCTCCACCTATAATCGCCAAATCTAACATAATCTCTTTCCTTATTAATTTTATTTTATAACTTTTACCATACTATCCTGTTTATAAACAGTATCTTTATACTTCTTTATCCAAAAGGCACTAGGAACTTCATAAATATTAAATCTTTGAATAAATTTCAAAATCGTATTTATACCGGAAGTGATATAAACCACCCCGTTTTTTTTACCTCTTTTTTTCTGATACAAGTCTAAAGCTATTATATGATAATTTTTATTAACTCTTTGTAAAAGTTTATCAATATCCTGCATATTTGAACTATATACTATAACAAAATATTTATCATATCTAGGTTTAAAAATATCACTTTTCTCATAATAAATCCAATTATTAAAATCTATAAATTTATATTCAGAAAAACGATAATTAAAGTAGGCAAAACTTCCGGCTATCATCAAGGCACCGAAAAATGAGGCAAAAAGATAGTTAAGGGAGAAAAGTCTTCTCCCTTTTTTTATACGCATTATAAATAAGAATTCAATTTATCGGCTAATATCTGCTTTGAAGATGCTCCAATCATTTGATCTACTAATTCTCCATCTTTAAAAAAGAGGATTGTAGGAATTGATCTTATACCGTATTTAATAGCGATATCTTGTTCTTCATCAGTATTTACTTTACAAATTTTTGCTTTTCCATCAAAATCTTCTGCCAATTCTTCGATAACAGGAGCTATCATACGACAAGGACCACACCAAGGAGCCCAAAAATCAACTAAAGATACACCTTCAGCTACTGTTGCTTCATAATTAGAAGCTGTTAAATCAATATATTTACCCATTAGGATTTCCTTATTTTTATAAAATATTTGTATGTATTATACACTTAAACTTTTAAATATCTCTTTAGTGAAGATGAGTTTTAATAATTTTAAGAATAATAAGAAAAAACATAACACTACCTACACTTAACAATGTAATTCCACCATAAAAAAGTTGTGTATTATTTAGTAATATAGCTAGAGATGAGCTAAAAAGTCCCAAAGTTGAGTATATCCATTGTAAAGTTGTCAATTTTTTTGGTAGTAATTCATGTAACATTGGAACGGGTTGTTCCTCGATAACTGGTGAGTAGATTTGAAACCAAATTAAAAAAGGTAGTATTTTATAAAAATTACCAATAATTATAAAACCAAAAAATCCAACGAGCATTAAAAAAAGACCAAATTTTAAAATAATTTCATTTTCAAATACAATATAACTACTCAAAGATATAAAAGCTATGATAAAAGATAAAAAACTAACATACATTGATCTAGCCCAAATATCGTGGATAACTTTTTTTCTTGATTTATGCATCTTATATAATTGATAAAAGTAGAGTAGTATCGCAACTATTGTTATAAAATAAGCAATAGTTTGTAAAATGGTTGTTATAAAAAGTGGAGAAAACATCATAATAGATACACCGATACTAAGTGTTATAAAACTATTGTGAAATTCATTATCACTTAGTCGTTTTGAAAATCCAAACATAGGGATAAGGATGATAGAGATGCCCATAATAAGCAAAATAACAAATCCAACAACAAGACCAAATGTGTGGGTATTTAAAAGTAGGTGTGGATTTATATCTAAATAGCCATTAAATACAAATGCCATAATAAGACCTGTAATTATCCCTAAAAGTAGAAAAAAGTTACTCATCTTCATAGCATTTGTTATGCTTGTTTTTCGTCTTGCAGTTTTAAGTGTTAGTAAAAATTCTATGGCATATATGCTCATAGCTATCAAAACTAATAATCCTCCATAAAGTAGATAAGAGGTATTTATATAAAATCCAATAAGCATTAAAGTAAGTCCAAATACTAAAAATATCCATACATATTTGAAAATATTTACATTATAATGGTTTGTCTCAACAACTATTGGACCTAGTTGTGCCATGGATGTAAAAATGGCAAGCATTACAAAACCCAGCATATAAAGATGGACCCAACCAATAAGTGCAAAGTCTTTTATGTCTAAATTCATATCTAAGAAAAAAATCCAAATCATACTAATCATATAAAAAAATCCAGATAATATAAAATAAGGTTTCATAATTTTTAAAGGTGGTGAAAAATTTGGACTTACATTCATAAAAGGGCTTCCTAAACTAATAATTTGTATAATTTTATCATATATAAAAAAATTGAGGGATTTTAATGAAACTAACCATAACAGATGGAGAGATAGGTGTTCGTCCACCAGTAACTAAACCACATCCTGGTTTTTTACATGAAGTTGGTGAAGCAAGATTTAAAAAACTTGTTTATGATCATTATGAGTTAATAGAAGAGAGTGATATTGCATTTTTATTTCCTATTCATGATGAAGATGATTTTGATGATGCTAAAAGACATGCTTTTAATTTTTTAATAGAAGTTAGTGGTGGACCTGATTATTTTACTCAAGATAGAGGTAAGCATCAAATGGTTGGTCGTCATGCACCATTTCGCATCGATGAAGCTGGTCGTAGAACTTGGTTAGAACTTTACATACCACTTCTTGAAGCTTTAGTTGATGAGGGTATCACGGAGGAATATATCCAAT
>CAYRRJ010000024.1:0-11074 GCA_964426645.1 uncultured Campylobacterales bacterium
TTCTCAATGGCAGAAGATGAGAATCTTGATGAGGAAGCGGATATCGCGTTCTCTCCAAATTAAAAAACTCCCCACTGCGGGAGTGTATGCCTTGCAGGTATATTAATGGACTGAACAGCAGTCCATTGACATATCTACAACAACAAAGGACAACAATGGTACAACTCGCCAAAGTAACTCATAGAGGCTTTGATTTTAAATCTCTTATTCAAGACATAGAGAGCTCTAACATCGATAAGGTCTTTCTCTATTCACAAGCAGGGGAGAGAGTTGGGGAATTTACTTTTGCAAGAGGAAATCTCCTTTTAAAGACACAAAAAAAGTATTATATGGGTTACAGGGAGATAGAGGCGGGCACACTATACAGCCTTATTGGAAAGAAGCGCTTTTCAGAAGATATGCTAAAGAGTGCAGGCTTAAATTTAAAGAGTGACAGAGGACAATGGCTTCTTATACGTGCAGAGGCACTACTCTTTAATAACAAATACAGACTAGAAGATGTATAGCGCAAACTTCAATAAGCTTGATTGGGAAAAGAAGCTCTCAAAAACGGAGATAGATTTTGGCGCAGTAGTATCAAGCTTGTCCGGAAACCACAATAAAATAGAGATGAAGATAGGCAAAGAGTCACTAGAGCCTGTTTTCAATGACGGCGATGTAATTGTAAAAGATAGTGCCACTAGCTATAAAATATATGAAAAAATCAACGCAAACGAACACTTCTTTACCTACCTTGCAAGCTCGGCTGGCATTGAGACGACAAGACAGATTCTCGTACAAGACGAAGATGATTTTCTTCTCTTCTCGGAACGATTCGACAAAGGGTTTGAGCTAATTCATATTTCGGAATTTCTACGTCTTGACAATTATGTAAATTTTGAACTTAAAGACTTTGTGGAAAAAATCGACAAAGATGGATATCCGCAGCGATTAAAAAAAGAGCTTGCAAGACAGATTTTTTTCAATATGCTCATTGGAAATCTTGACACACATGCAAACAACTTCTCATTACTTAAAGATAAAAATGGAGAATACAAGGTCTCTCCGATGTATGACATATCTCATACGGACGGATTATTGCAATCTTTTAATATAGTGAACACGAAACATCTTATTAGAATAAACAAGAAGAACAAAGACATAAAAATATCCGATCTGCTAAAGGAGTTAAAACTAAACGAACCAGACAGAGCAGAGCTACTTAGCGATATAGAGGATATCATCAAAAAGACAGAGCAACATTTTGTGGAAATATTCAAAAGCTATATGCAAAAAGAGACAATAAAGTTTGCAAAGAAGGTCATCAAAAGCAATCTAAATAATTACAAGCAGGAGCTAGAAGATATGAAAAACAACAATAAGATAAAACTCTACCATGGTGATAACTTCAAAACAAAAGAGCTTGACTCAAAACTTATGCTCAATGGAAACAATCAAGAGGGAGTCGGAATCTATTTTGGCACATTGGATGTTGCTAAGAGCTACGGAAAGAATATAATTGAAATAGAGCTAGACAGAAGCAGGCTCGTTCCATCAAGAGCTATTGCACAGGAGTATATATCAGAAACAAAGATATGCTCTTTGTTAGACGGACTAAAAGAAGAGAATCCAAAAGCGATGGTCGGATATCTTCAAGATTGGGGCAAGGAAGTTTATGAGATCGATGGGATCAGTTCTAAGGATATTATGTTTTTAGCAGAGCAAAACAAAGAAGAGGAGATACGAAATCTTCAAATAGAACTTGCACAGAGATTCGGAGTGGAGAATTTTGTTAAAGTTTGGAATAAAGAGATGGATATCGACGGAACTTATGATAATGAAACAGGATTCTATGCAGTAATAAATACAGATATTAATGTTGTGCAGATGAAGAATGAAAATACTCATAGTTCAGAGAAAAAGAACGACAAGGCAGAGGTGCTTCAAAAACAGATAGATTCTCTAAAAAAAGAGCTTAAACAAAAAGAAGATTTGCTTGATGAGGTAAAATCACTTATAGAGAATAAAGATGAAATCTTGCAAGAACATCAAACACTCGCAAAAGAGCATGAATATCTAACAAAAAAACTAGAGGTTGCACAATCAATGATGAAGTCATACGCATCTCAAGAGCCAGAAAGCGAACAAAAGGCACCAAGACATACAGTTTCTTAATTTCAATTTCTTTTTTTGTAAAATTTCAAGAATATGAATATTGGAGAGTATTAAAATGCTAACTACACTATTTGGCTCAAAAAACAAGAAAATAGTAAGAACTTGGACAAAAGAGCATGAGCAAATGATATCATTGGTGCATTTAGTTAAAACAAGATATATGACACATGATATAGATGGTGCAAAAAACAGCGCTTAAAGAGCTAAATAAAATAGTGCAGATACATATTATGGCAGAGGATATGGAGTTTTTTAGACTACAAAAAGACAAAAAGCGACTAACTCCTGCTATTGAGCACCAAATTGCAACATTCAAAGAGACGTTTAAAGAGACAAAAGATACTCTAAGAGATTTTTTATTAAGATATACAAAGCCGGATGCAGAGCTCAATGATGATTTTTTGAAAAATTTTATAGATTTGGCAGAAATTTTAGAAGAGAGAATCAGTTTTGAAGAGGAAAGTCTTTATAGAGTGCTTGCAGCAAAAAGATAAAATTACCTTTTTGTTGTGACAATAGCTTTCAATTCAAGAGCACCCAAAAGAAGAGCAGGCAGAGAAAGAACTATCATACCACACGCCGCAAGCGAGAGAACAATACAGACATTTGCAGCCAGCAAAAACGGATATATCAATAGGCCAATAAATGCCATAAAGCCAAATATAAAATCATCAAAACTAAAAATCATACAGACACTCCTAAAAAGATTATTTAGCGAAAGAGGATGTTGCAGCAAGCAAAAACCTTTGCGCCGCAACATTATATTATGAAAGAAATAAAGCTCTAAATTCAATGCAAGCCCGACGAAATAACTCACAAAGACAAACAAGGCTTTTTCAACACAAAGGTATTAATGCAATATGCACTGAAAACCAACCATGTACTTACTATTAGGAAATGTGGTGTCGCAATATGCCAAAAACATATAGGATTCTGTCCTCTCTTATCAAAAGGAAATACAGGGAGGTGAAAGCGACACCAGCAACACAATTATAGCAAAGCACACTTCTTGAAGTGAGAAAAAATACCAAAAATACTAAAAATTACTACTTTATTTTTTGTTTTTCAGAATTGAACCAAAAACGCCTGTAAGATATAGTGTATTTTTTTTGAAAAGGGCATATTATGAACTCAGATGATAATCAAAAAAGGCAAAGCAGAGAGAAAGAGTTTATAGACAAGGGATATGGAGCGCTGCTTTATGTAAATAGAAAAACAAGACTCAATATGCTCAATAAATTAAAAAAAGGGAAAATAGAAGGATTGCTTGACGGGATAAACGATTTCAAAAGAGCGTCACAAGAGCAAAAACGCAATTTCATTAACGAAATCAAAGAATTTCTGCTTTTTCCGAAAGAGGACAGGTCGTTCATCTTGGGCAATGGTGAGGTCAATGAGAAGTATTTGGCTCAGATCTCTCAAAAATATATCCCCGCCAAAAGAAACAAAAAAGGGAAGGTGAACTTTAAAGCATTTGCAAATACGTTTGGACACGATAAAATAGCAAATATAGGGACAATGGCAGGATATGTTGAAGTGTTGGTGAATTCGCAGTTTTGGAAAATGCTAAAAGCAAAAGAGAACAGAGAAAATCTTCTTTTCAATATTAAAAATACACTAAAAGATCCTCTTTTTATTGTCAAAGAAGATGATTCTTATAAATTCTATGCTTCATACAAAAAAGCAAATGGAAAACTCTTTCACATGTTGAGCGTCTGTTCAAAAAACGAAAAAGGAGAACTCGTATTAAAAACCTCCTATCAACTGAGAGCATTGTCCGCTGTAAGAAAATTAGCAGTACAGAGAGGGGAGTTACTTTTTTGCAGAGATGACATAGAGATAAAAAGAGATGATCTGACAAAACTTTTGGAAAAAGAGATACAAGAACTGCAAGAGAAGATGGGGAAAACAGATGAGGAACTTAACGAGCTGATATGTAAAAATGCTGAAATTTTAGACATAGCAATGCAAAGCAATGAATTGCAGAAAGAAAACAACAATATGAAAGCAGAATTACAAGAGATCAATAGTAATATTGCAAAAGAAAACCGAATCGAAATAAAAGAGGAGATGATGACTCCGGCATACGCAGCGCAGTAAAAATGTTAATATATATTACTTTTGTGAGTTTTCTTATTTTAAAAAAAGCTTTTTATGTAGTATTTGGAAAAATACAATTTTATACAAAAAGAGAAAACATATATGATCCAAATGAAAATAATTTCAATAGCACTTATCTATCTATTTGCAAAATATACTTTTAGAAGATACAAAGAACAAATGAGAGAAAAGAGACAGATCACACTTTTTTTACTTCTATTTCTCACTACCGAGATAACACTTATTCTTCAATAGCCGTCAAGACAGCTTTTTAACCTTTTTAGCAACTATCTATATTTTTAAAAGGATTTTCTTATTTCAAGTATTTTTATGGGCTAAAATAAAATAAAAAAAGGATTTTTATGCCAAAAGTGACTTTTAAAGAATGGAAAATACTAGAGGATCCAGAGAGTGGATGGTGTGAGATATATAGAAACGATGCCTTTCAATCAAGAACGATCAATATGGAAGAGGCCAAAAGATATATATGGTTAAAACTCAAAGACACTAGCGATGCAGTGGAATATCTCAGTGAGGACATGATGAGTGCTTAAACTTTCTCCGCATGAGCAAAAACAACTATTAAAAGCAGTAAAAGGCAAAAATACCATAAGCGCAAAAGAGTTCAGAGAAGCGCTTTATGGAAAAACAAAGCCTAGAGAAGTGCAAAAAAAGCGAACAAAAACAGAATATGCGTTTATAGGAGAGTTCCTAAAACATACACATGACACCTATGAATTTATTTTAAAAGGGAGACATCTCTCTGTAAATAGCATCAACTCATTACATTTTAAAGAGAAGCTGAGATATAAGATGGCAGTAAAAAAAGCAGTATATGATGCGGGGCTTGTTGTAAAGAAGATATTGCCAAAATCTACATACTGCCTATTGTCTCCAACAGCTTACAATCCAAAATCAAGAGATGATGATGGGAATAGCTTAACGTTGAAATATATACGAGACGCAATAACAAACCTTGGTTTCGCAAGAGATGATTCTAGAGAGTATTTAGAGCAGAAAAAGTGTGATGAGGTATTAACAAAAGAGTGGAAAATTTCAATTTTAATCAAAATTTCAAACAAGGAGATTCCTAATCATGGATATATTAATTGATATAGACTATTCGATGAAAAATATTTCGGCGTGTCAAGAGATATTAAGATGTATAGAGAGAGGAGCAAGAGTAGATGCCTGTAATCACTATGCACTAAGAGCAGCAGTAAAAGAGAACAATGTTCTGGCAATGAAGCTCCTAGAGAGAGAATATGCAAAATTAAAAGAGACAGAGATCTTTATCGAGATCACAAAGGGAGCAAGAAGAATAGCCTCATAGACTATTTTATTGTGATATTCACTATAAAAGCTTGATTTTTATCCTTTGATATGTTATAATAATACTATCTAAAAAGAAAAAGGTATTAAATGTTTGGTGGGAAAAAATCAACCGGATCAAAGCCGATCAAAGGAAATATATCAGACAATCAAATTCATCTTATCCTCAATATACCAAAAAGCACATTGAGAGATTGGAAAGATTCATACGGATATAGAAGAAATCTCTATTGGCTTCTAAAAACAATGTCCAAAGAGCAGTTAGAGCAACTAAGTTCAGATAGCAGAGTCTTTTTTAGATGAGAACTTGTAAAAAACGATATAATCATCCACGTCAATAATGAAATTATAACGCCTTCTGAATATTTCCATCTCAGTAGGGTGCTCTCTGATGAAAAGATATTTATAGAAAGTGGCATATCGAACTTTGTCGCCCATATCGACTCGATCCACAACATCCTGATAGTAAAGACGAACATAATCTTTGATAAAAAGGTCACGAAATTCACCAGAAAGGCTTTTGCGGGCATAATACTCTTTTTGTTTCTTCTCAAAATGTGCCAAGATATATTTGGCTTCATTCTCAAGCATTGTTCTGACGGCTTGATTTCTTTGTTTGATCTTATTGTAATTAAGAAGATTCTGGATCATATATTTAAAGTTGAGAAAGAGTTTATAGAGCTTTATCATTTTTCTTTACCATCCTTTGAAATTTATAGAGGGCTCTCTCTGTGTCATCTGCGATTATCATTAACGTATCAGCAAGAGAAGCAAATTCCCATTTATCCATCTTTACCGAGATCACTCTCCCGGAGCTCTTTGCGTTGATAAAAAATCCCTCTGTGCCATCTGCTGCACCATAGCCAAGATAAAGATCATTTGAAACGCCTGAATTTGTAAACTTCTTATATCCAAGATCATTGCTTTTGTGCTTTAATATCTCTTTCATTGCATAAGAGAGCGCACGCAGCTCAATTGCATTAAAAAGCATGTTGATGGCATTTTGCTTGTCATAACGATAGACATTGCCATCCTTGTGGCCTTTGCGAAGTTCAACAAAGATAATATCCTTTGCATAGCTTTTGTACTCCAAAAAGGCAGAGAAGCTAATGAACGACTGCGATGAGAATCCGCGATAGGCAATCGGATATTTTTGGCTATCTCTCTCCATTCTCAAGCTCCTCTTTCTCTTTAAGCTCTCTTAGCTCCTCTTCCGTAAAAGGACGGTAAAAGACATCCCCATAAGCTCTCTTTGCCTCTGAGAGAAATTTTACAAGTTTGTTATCCTTTCTGACTCGATTTTCAAGTTCCTCGAACCATAGAACATTGGGCACCTCTTTTCGCAGATTCACATTCATCTGCTTCTCGCCTTTGATGAACCAGCTCAATCCTGCATACTTGACTCTCTCGAAATAGGTTGAGATACGAACATCAAGCTTGTCAAAGTTTGCTAGAATATAGTCCCTCTCTTTCTCGGCCTCCTTAAGCTCCTTTTCGATGCTTCTCTCGATCTCGGCCTGAATATCCTTTGAGACACCTTTTTCCTCAAGTTTTTTCTTTGTAAACTTGCGCAGCTTGTTCTTATGTTTATCAAACTCAGCATCGATGCGACTTTTGACTTTCTCCCTGTTGTTCACCTGTTTCCAGCTCTCTGATATATAAGTCTGATAGGCGTTGCATGCTTCATCAAAGTTAATAACTTTCACAATGGATGCAAGAGAATATTTTTCAACAGGCGGTCTCCCTTTTTTCTTGAGAGTCGAAGCTTCATGTTCGGCACTATATTGAGAATATTCCATCACAAGAAGACGCTCGATATCTTTTAGTTTGTCAATGGCTTGCTTGTCAACAATATAGAGAGTCGCCTCATGCACCAAGAGGGAAGGGTAGGATTTTAAGATATCCTCAACATCTTTTCTGGCATCATCATAGATGCTGGTATCAATGGTTCCCATAATCTAACCCTCTAAAGAGAGGAGGCTCCCCTCAAGTTGTTTTTTGGCGGTCAAGGCAGCATCAATAAGTGCTCTTTTTGTGAGAGTACCAACCTCGAACATCACGTTTTGGTACTGCTGCTCATCAATGGTTGTGCTTTTAAGAGTCTCTTCATCTATCTCAAAGCTCTCATCGTTAAAATGTCTGGTGATATAGGTCGCATATTGAAAATGCTCACGAACAAAGGCAGTGATCTCCGGAGTTTCTAAAAGAGCATCAATGGTGAGCTCATCCGGTACACTTTCAAGATGCTGCAACAAAACGCTCAATGTGGAGATGATGCTATGCTTGATAAGAGCCTCATCCTCTGAGAGTGATGACTTCTGTTGCATAGGTACTGCTTTCTCGATAAGTTCTGCAATGTCAAGCGGCATAACCAGATCGGCAATATCAGAGATGAAATCCTCCGGCAATCTTCTGTCCAAGATCTCATAGACATCATAGGCATCAAGATGGATCGCATCGATCTCTTTTTCCTCCAAAAGCACAACAGTGAATCGCAAGAGGTAGAAGAACTCAGTAGAGAATCCTTCATCGACCTCTATGAGATCTCCAATGCTCATGCTGTCTTTAATGTCACTTCTACGACTAAGCGTGATACCAAGAACTTTCAAGAAACTTTGGAGATGCTTCTCTCTATACTCTTGTGTATTTTCAAAAGGAACAGCTTCATTGACCTGAAAGAGTGTGTTCATATTCTGCCTTTAATAGTAATCTATGAACCAATGCTACACAAAAAAAGCTTCAATACAACTTAAATCTATATCACACCGTAATATAATACACCCTCTAACACTCCCACTATAAGCACCCGTTTTCACCTCAACCCAAAACCCGCCTTGCAAAAGCCGTTTTGCGACTCACTTGCCAACAGAGCACACCTTTTTTCTCTTTTTTTTCTTTTTCCCCTTTTTTCGCAGGGGGCGGTGCTTAGAAAGGAGTGAGAGTTTTCCCCGGGAGAGATGCTGGAATTGAAAGAGAAGCAAAAAGTTGCCGGCGGGTTGTGAATTGATCTGTTTTGATGCTGGATGACTCATTTGGAAAAAAAGAAGAGAGGGTGAAACTGTTCTTGGAAAAAAAAAGAGGGCAGGATTGTTGGTTTTGAGAGATATCCGGTTAAGGGCGGAGCTTGAGGTTTGGTAAGGGGTGTATTATATTGAGTTGATATATGGAAATAGTCTCCACTGAACCATGCTACAAGATTTTTGTAGCGACGTTTGTTGGAAAATTAGCAAGGTTAGTTGGAATTGTAGCAAGGTTAGTTGGAATATGTTTGGCACCTACGCTATCTTTTGCGCAGGTACTTTTACACCAAGGAGTGAAAGAGGATTTATCTGTGGAGCTCTGCCAAGTTTGACAGACTCTATAAGGTCGGCTGCATTGATGAAGCTCTCCTCCTCTAAAAAAGCGACATTCGTTTTAGAGAAGAGATCAAGCGTATCTTGTATATAGTTCTCATCTTCTTTGATCCACTGCATCTTATCCATTATCGCATATTTTCTGTAGTCGCAGAAATTGACAAAGAGAATATTTAAAGCAAGGTACTCCAAGTTGACCTTCTGTCCTCCCAGAGCCAATATGGAGTTATCTATTCTCCCTTTTGCCGTAACACTCACCCAATGAGCCAGCTTTCTTCCGCCGATGGCATACATCTCTTTAATAGTGTCATCTAGTTTCTTCTCTATATGCTCTATACGTCTGTCGATTCTCTTATCGACCTTATAGTTCTTGTGATCGATCGTAATGACACCTGTCTCCTCTGAATTGTCCATTTTCGATACTTCCAATATTGATCTAGCAAAAAGCAGAATCAAAAAATCCAAGCGGACATTGTTCGATAAGTTCATTCTATATCCCTCCATCTACTAATTCATCTGCGAATTCGTGACTATCTCCGTGCTCTACAAGACAATTGGACTCTTTTGGTCTGAGTCTTCTGTCTATCATCTCTATATAGCGCTTCTTTTCTTGATATTTTGCATCAGATATCGCAACAGAGTCACGCAGTCTTAAAAGCTCCGCAAAATCAGCAGTAAGTATTCTATCTTTAATGTTCATTGTTGTTCTCTCCATATTTTATCCTATTTTTTTCAGCATAATTGCCGTTTTTGTCCTGTATATTTGAAAAAGCAACCACAAATATAAAGGTTGCAGCCACAATAAGTCCATAGCCAAGCAATTTGATATCAACCTCTCTTAGATTCATCAATACTCTGTTTCGCTTGTACTGCATCGCAATTGCCGAGATGAATGATTCCTGCTTTTAGCACCTCATACATTTTTGGGCTGTTCTTTCTCATGTGAGAGATTGCCTGTGGTGTTCTGCCGACCGCCTCGGCGATCATTTTGTTTGTAATCTTCATGGTCTATACTCCTTTTTCTTGTAGTCTCTCTTTAATTGCAGCGTGAAGAGCTCCAAACGGAATCTTCTCATCCAGAAGGTGTGGAAGCACGGCAAAATCCCGCTTCTCGTTAAAAAAGCATGTTACATGGGTAAAAGATGTCCCATCGGCATCTCTGTGTGAAACCAGACACTTTGCTCTTTTGTGCCGGAGATCTATTTTGTGGATAGTGAAGTTTTCTCTGTCCATTTTTATCCTTTTCCTTTTAAGATAATGTTATTGTAGCATATTTGATTATTAAAAGCAAATATATTTGTTTAATGCAAAGATGATATAACTATTTTTGTGTATTTTTAAAAAACAGACAAAAAAAAGAGTAGAAGTTTATATTTTTTTGGCGTTGAGGTTACGCGCCATAAAGAGAAGCTAAATTTGTACTACTTGAATTTTACACGGCTTGTTCAAAAGCTCAAAAAATGATACGATTACAACAATAAACAGCTCACTCCAAAGGTAAAAAGATGTATAAAGAGAAAAAATGGATATGGCAGCATGATGATTTTCCCTATTTTCGTTATGTTCGTGCAACATTTTTATCTCTTCTGAGTGAAATTTCTAAAAAAGCGGCAAATTAGAGGGAATATTAGAGTCATTAGGTCACTATAATAATAACTTTTTAGAGATTGAATCAAGTACAAAAGAGATTGTAGAGTCATCACAGATAGAGGGAGAACTGCTTAATCGTGACAGTGTACGCTCTTCTATTTTAAAAAGATTAGATAAACTAGATGATGCAAAAGACTACTCCACTCAGCAGACCGATGGCCTAGTAGAATTGCTTTTAGATAGCTCTCAAAACCATGAACCTTTAACAGACGAGAGACTTTTTGGCTGGCATAATACACTTTTTCCAAGTGGATATAGTGGTCTTTATAAGATTGAAGTTGCACAATATCGCTTGGAAGAGATAAGTGTTGTATCACAAAAAAATGGCAAAGAAAAGATCCATTATACTGCACCGCCACCACAAGATGTTTATACCGCGATGGAAGAGTTTTTGGAGTATGTAAATAATGCCAAAGAAGATCCATATATCAAAGCAGCAGTAGCACATTTGTGGTTTTTAACTATCCATCCTTTTGAAGATGGTA
>CAYRRJ010000025.1:0-10942 GCA_964426645.1 uncultured Campylobacterales bacterium
ACAGGAGATTTATCAGAGCTAAATCCGTCCATCTCTGCCAAAAGCTGATTTAGAGTCTGTTCTCTTTCATCATTTCCACCCATCTGTCCGTTTGCCGCTCTACTTTTACCTATAGCATCTATCTCGTCTATAAATACAATAGCCGGTGCCTCTTTTTTTGCATTTTCAAAAAGATCTCTTACTCTACTGGCACCTACACCAACAAACATCTCTATAAAAGATGAACCGGAAACCGAGAAGAAAGGAACATCAGCTTCTCCGGCAACCGCTTTTGCAAGAAGAGTTTTTCCGGTACCCGGAGGTCCTACCAAAAGCACACCTTTAGGAATCTTGGCACCCAAAGATATATATCTGTCCGGATGTTTTAGAAAATCAACTATCTCTTTTACCTCTTCTTTGGCTTCTTCTACCCCTGCAACATCATCAAACTTGACATTCGGTTTCTCTGAATTCACAAGTTTTTTACTGCTTCCCATTCCAAGGATTCCGCCACCCATGTTTTTCTGCATTCTGTTAGCCAAAAGCATCCAGATACCAAAAAATATAAATATCGGAAGCACCCATGAAAACAAAATCTCCATAAAAATATTGGTTTCGTTATATCCTCCGTAAGGTATCTTCTTACTTTCCAAAAGAGGAATCAGAGAATTATCCTCACCTACCTTCTTTGTAATATAAATCGTTTTTGAAGCTCCCTCCTGTGCATATGCTTTGATTATCGTCTGTCCGATAGCCACATAATTTAACTTTCCGCTTTTTGCCAACTCTTTAAACTGATAATAATTTATATTTTTTGTAACACTGTTTGCCGAAGAAGTAAAATTACTGTTATTTGATATACCGTCTTCAGGATTCATAAAATTTTTAAATACCATAATAATAACAATAGAAAATATTGCAAAAACCAATAAAGGATTCTGGTTAAAGAAATTGTTATTGTTTTTATTGTTCTGATTATCGTTGTTTTGTGCCATTTATCGCCTTTTTAAAACCAATGTAAACCATTCATTTTTTTTATATTTTTCTAAAAGATCAAAATCTTTAAATTTATCTTCAACTTTATCCAAATACTTATCTAAAATACCAGACAAAATCAAATAACCATTTATTTTTACCGATTTTTTCAAATCACTGCTTAACATAACAAGTATGTCTGCTATAATATTTGCCACAACCAAATCATACTCTTTGGTTCTTTTATTTAGTGAACCTACCCATGAGTCAACATAAGTTGCATCATTTATTTTAAAATTCTCTATAGCACTTTCCACTGCCAATTCATCGGTATCACACATATCAACTTTGGCACCTAGCTTGGATGCAACAATAGAAAGTATGCCACTTCCGCAACCCACATCCAAAAGAGTATCATCTTTTATTAAATATTTTTCCAACATCTCTATGCAACTACTTGTTGTTTCATGATGCCCGGAACCAAATGCCAATGCAGGATCTATCCGAATATCAATTTTTTCCGGATTTGCATCTTCCCAGCTAGGTCGTATATAAAAACTGCCTATACTGACCGGTTTTATAGAGTTTTTATACTTTGAAATCCAATCTTCACTCTTTTTAATCTCAAATCTGATATCTAAAAAAATTTCTTTATTATAAGATTTGGACAATCTTCTTCTGTACTCTTCGAGTGCAAAAAGAAGCATATCCATACTATCTTCACTTCTTACAATGATACTGTTTTCTCTCTCTTCAACAGCATCAAATCCAAGTGTAAATATAAAATCTATAAAATGGGGATATGCATCACTGGGGGTGATGATAAGTTCATTGTAGGTTTTATGCATATACTAACCCAATACATCCTCTAGCTTCTCTTTTAAAACCTGTGGTGTAAAAGGTTTTACAATATAATTGTTTACTCCTGCTTTAAGAGCTGTAATAACTTCGGCTTTACCGCCTTCAGTTGTCACCATAATTATAGGCATATCTTCATACTTTGATTCTGCCCTGACTTTTTTGACAAGCTCCAATCCGTTCATCTCAGGCATATTCCAGTCTGTTATAAGAACATCTATATCATCATGTTTTTGCATTATCTGCCATGCTTCTGCTCCATGCTCGGCTTCTAAAACATCTGTATAATTCAATCTTGCCAATGTATTCTTTATTATTCTACGCATTGTTGAGCTGTCATCCACTACTAATAACTTCAAAGGTTGCTCCTTTTTTAATTTATTGCTATATTCTAACCTATTTTAGTTTGAAATTAGTTTAAAGGCTTCTTTTAAATCAAGAGTGCCCTCATAAAAAGCTTTTCCCACAATAACTCCGCTTATAAATTTGGTATCTTTTAGTTTTCTAATATCGTCAAGGTCTTTAACACCTCCACTTGCTATAGTATCAACACCACTGACTTTTGCAATATCCAATGTAAAGTCAATATTTACACCCTCTAAAGTTCCGTCTTTCCCGACATCCGTACATATTATAGCTTCAACTCCAGCTTTTGCAAACTCTTTTGCCAAATCTGTAGCTTTTACGTTTGATTTCTCTGCCCAGCCTTCAACCGCTACATAACCATCTATCGCATCAATTCCCACTACTACCCTGTAGTTTTTAGCCATCTTTTTGACAAAATCAGGCTCTTTAACCGCAACAGAACCTAAAATAACTCTGTCAATCCCCAAATCGATATATCTTTTTATAGTCTTTTCATCTCTTATACCACCACCCAATTCCAGCTTGAGATTACAGTTTTTTCTAATTTTTTCTATTTGTTCAAGATTTTTTGGCTCCCCTGCAAATGCTCCATTCAAATCAACCAAATGAAGCCAGGAAGAACCCATGTCTTCAAATCTCTTAGCCAATTCCCAAGGCTCATTGGAATAAATTTTTGCACTATCCATAAGACCTTTTGTAAGTCTTACGGCAACTCCGTCTTTCAAATCAATAGCCGGTAAAATTTCCATTATAACTCCACAAAATTTTTTAATATTTTAAGCCCGTTGTCATGAGACTTCTCCGGATGAGGCTGAAACCCGAAAATATTCTCTTTTTGTACAACACTTGCAAACTCATATCCATAAAAACTCTCTCCTACTATATATTTTTCGTTACAAACAACATGAAAAGTATGCAAAAAATAGAGATAAATCTCATCCGAAATATCTCTTAAAAGTCTTGAGTCTTTTTTGATAAAAAGTTTATTCCAACCCATATGAGGTACTTTTAATCTCTCATCAAATTTTGATTTGTCAAATTCAACCACTTCTCCCTCTATAAGCCCCAAACCTTCATTCTCTCCAAACTCATAACTCCTGTCAAAAAGTAACTGCATACCAAGACAGATACCCAATATCGGCTTCTTACTGGATGCAAAATCCAAAATCCCCTCTTTTAACTCTCTCTTTTCCAAAGCTTTCATAGCATCACCAAAAGCTCCGACTCCAGGAAGAATTATCTTATCATAACTTGAGAGTTTTTCTCCATCTTTTACTATATCTATCTTAACCCCCAGTTTTTCAAAAGCGTTATAAACACTTCTTAAATTTCCCATATTATAATCAATCAAACCTATCATCAGTCCCTCTTTTGTAATGTAATCTTTAGATAAAAAGCAAGTCCGAAAAGTAGCATTGTCACTCCGATAATCAGATAAATAGCATAAAGTATATGTTTTGTATCGATAATCGCAAATTTAAAAACAAGCATCAAAGCTTCTATCGCCAGAGCAATTATGATAGATCCTAAAAACTTTACCATTGTTTTGTTCATACCACTGATTATGTCATCTTTATGATGTCTTCCCAAAACTTCTTCTTCAAAAATTGTCTTTACCAAATCAAATATTGCCAATGAGAGTGTCAATAAAATAGTCGATTCAAACATTGCTTTTATATCCAAAAGATTGAATTCAAATCCATGAATCGCCAAAGATTTAAGTCCATTGTAAAAAAGAAGCATTGCTACCATAAAAAGAGCCAAAGAAAACATAGAATAGACAAACTGTGAAGTCTTTCCGAAAAAAGACTGCAAAGATGTAGGATGAGCTATCTTTAAAATCTGTTCCAGTGAGATATCAAGACACGCAACATACTCCAGCTCACCTTTATCATTAAAAATAGGAAAAGAGGCGGTTACTGTCAATCTATTTGTAAGCAGTGAAGGATAAGGATCACTAAGCACACATCTTTTTAACTGGGCTGCTCTGTAGTAATAAGCTCTGTCGCTTCTGTTTTCTCCCTTTCCGCCTTTTTTTGAACTGTCTTTTGTTATATTGTCCGAAATTTGGATTCCATCTCTGTCAAGTACATACAAAGCTTCAAAATCATCTACTTCATGCACTATCTTATCGAGCCCTTTTTCTATCATATCGAGACTCGGATGCGGAAGTTTGTTAGGCATATTTCTTGAAAAAAGATAACACAGATATGCTCTGGCTCTCGGCCTTATTTCGCCAAACTGCTGAATTTCTCTTATAATCATTCTATTTCCTTTATCTTTGTAAGAAGCATTTTTTTGCTCTGTTCTACTCCAGGTTGATTATAGGCATCAATACCCATTAATTTCGCAACAAGTGATGTCAAAAGTTCAAAATAATAGATAAACTGT
Source organism: uncultured Campylobacterales bacterium (assembly GCA_964426645.1). GTDB lineage: Bacteria > Campylobacterota > Campylobacteria > Campylobacterales > Sulfurospirillaceae > CAYRRJ01. The sequence goes on from CAYRRJ010000025.1 coordinate 4,570, forward strand.
CCTATACTGTACTCATCAATTTTCTTCAGTGTTATCAAATCCAAAGGAATATCTTTTTTGGACAACAGGGAATCTATTACAGAATCTGCCTGAAGATTTATCAGAGAATTAAAAGACAAATTGTTAATTATATCAAGAGTTTCAAGTCCTTTTAGTGTATTATCAGGTATATTCAAGTCACTGTTTAGATTTTCAATTTTCAAAAATGTAACACTTTTATCTCTTAGTCCTTCAATTATCAACTGCAAGAAAGAGTGCTGATCCTTTGGACCTATTAGACTTATAGGTGTCAATCCTACATTGAAACTACTGTGCAACTGTTTCTTTCCCAAACTCTCTCCCCAAAGTTGTACATACCACTCACCAAATTTTTCAAAAATCTCAGAATAAATAAAAAGAGCATTTATATTGTATCTCATAGAATTTTTTGCATAATATGTAGCTTTTTTTAATAAAATATCCTTTATATAACCATTTTCAAAGAAACTTCTTTTTATATTTTTTGCACCCTCTAAAAGTTCCTTTATATCAACTCCAGTCAAAAAAAGAGGGGCTAGTCCTACAGCACTCAAAACAGAAAATCTTCCTCCTACATTTTTATTTACATGTAAACAAAAACTTTTTTTTGTTTTGGCATGAGATTCCAACATACTGGCTTTATCTGTTATATAAGTAAATCTGTAATCTTCACTTATATTTTTATTCTGTAGAAGATTAAGAATATATTTGTATATAGAGATTGTTTCTACCGTAGTTCCTGATTTGCTAACAACAAAAAAGTGAGATTTTTCCAAATCTATCTTTTTCACTTTGTTCTTTATGGCAACAGGATCTGTACTCTCCAGAAACTCTATATCTCTTTTTAACTTTTTGGAATTTTTCATTACTTCATATATAGCCTTGGTTCCCAGTGAACTTCCTCCTATACCTATAACAACAATATGTCTTATATCTTCTGTTTTAGATTCAAATTCATTTTTATATTTTTTTATATAGTCAATATTCTGCTCAGGCAAAGAGTAATAACCTATATTTCTCTGCTCTTCAACAATCTTGTCAAAAACCGAATCATCAGGCTTTATATCAAAAAATAGTCTATTTTTCATATCCAAAAAACTCCAAATACCAATCTACAAATTTATCTATACCTTCTTCTATGGAAGTTTCAGGTTTGTAGTGCAAATTTTCTATCAAATCACTGACATCAGCATAAGTACTGGGTACATCTCCCGCTTGCAAAGGAAGCATATTCTTGCGTGCTTTTTTGCCCAGTTTTTTCTCCAAAGCCTCTATGAAATCCATAAGTTTTACTGGATTATTATTTCCTATATTGTATATTTTATAAGGAGCAGTTGAATTTGAAGGATTGATTTTATCTTTTGCCACACCTTCAGGAGGATTGTCAATAACTCTTATCACACCTTCAACTATATCATCAACATAAGTAAAATCCCTCTGCATCTCTCCATAATTAAAAACATCTATTTCCCTGTTCTCAAGTATCGCCTTTGTAAATAAAAACAGAGCCATATCCGGTCTGCCCCAAGGTCCGTAAACTGTAAAAAACCTGAGACCGGTCGTAGGGATGCCGTACAGATGAGAGTATGTATGAGCCATAAGCTCGTTGGATTTTTTACTTGCTGCATAAAGACTTATAGGATGGCTTACATCATCACTTGTACTAAAAGGCTGAGAGGAGTTAAGTCCGTAAACACTGGAACTGCTGGCATATGACAAATGTTTTATATGATTGTGTCTGCAACACTCCAGAATATTTAAAAATCCTACTATATTGCTTTGTATATAGGCATCAGGATTTGTAAGAGAGTATCTAACTCCGGCCTGGGCTGCAAGATTGCAAACCTTATCGAATTTTTCCTCTTTAAAAAGTTTTTCCAAACCTTCTTTATCTTCAAGGTTGAGTTTTATAAATTTATAGTTTTTATCAGTTGAAGATTGTACAACTCTTCCATACTCAATATCATCTCTTTCTATTCCGCTTCTTTGAAGCCTGCCATACTTTACTCTTATATCATAATAGTCATTGATATTATCAACTCCTACTACCTCATCTCCTCTTTTTAAAAGATAATTTAAAAGATGATATCCTATAAAACCAGCTGTTCCTGTTACCAAAATCTTCATAACTTTTTCGCCTTTAAAATTAACTCATTTAGCTTTTTTTCATATAATTTTGCTTTTTTCTTGTCAGTTGATTCAAATCTCGTTACCAAAACAGGAGTGGTATTTGATGCTCTGACCAATCCCCAACCGTCATCAAAAACAACCCTTACTCCATCAACATCAACTATCTCTTTTATATGAGGAAAATCATTCGGGGGATTTTTCAAAAGCTCCTTGATTTTTTTTACAAGCTCAAATTTTTCCTCTTCCGTTGTCTTCACCTTTATCTCTTCGGTGGAGTAAACCTTAGGTAACTTTTCAACTCTTTTGTCTATATCCAATCCATTTTGGATAAGCTCCAAAACTCTCAAAGTAGCATACAAAGCATCATCATATCCGAAATATCTGTCATTAAAAAAGAGATGTCCGCTTACTTCTGCAGCAAAATCAGCATTTAACTCTGCAATCTTTACTTTTAAATTACTGTGTCCTGTTTTGTACATCACAGCTTTTCCATATGAATTTACAGTATCATACATTACCTGGGAACACTTTACCTCTCCTATAACAGTAGGGTTATCCATAGCCTCACTAAATAAGATAGCTAAAATATCTCCTTTTAGATTATATTTTTTCGTCAAAAAAGCTATCCTGTCGGCATCTCCGTCATAGGCAAATCCATACTCAAAATCTCCTTCTAACTCTCTTTTTATATCAACTAAATTTTCTTCAACAGTAGGGTCTGGATGATGATTTGGAAAAGTGCCGTCTGGCTCTATAAACAAACCTTTAGCCTTGATATCCAACTTTTTTAAAATCTCAGGCATAACTACACCGGCTACTCCGTTACCGCAATCATATACTATCTTTTTATCAAATCCTCTCAGATGTTCAAACTCACTCACTAGAAATTCTATATATCTGCTTTTTGCATCTATTTGTTTACATGTAAAGTTATCTTCAATTTCAATCGGACTGTTTTCTATCTCTTTTCCCAAAGAGTAGATATCCTCTGCAAAAAAAGGTCTCTTCTCAAGAGTGATTTTAAATCCGTTATATTCACTTGGATTATGTGAGCCTGTAATCATAACAGAAGCATTTGGAGTTATACCGTCCCACTCCTGATAATTGCTGAAGTAATTTACAGGAGTCGCTACAAGTCCCATATTTAAAACTTCGCATTTCGCTTTGTTAAAACCACTAATCAACCAATTACAAAGAAGAGGAGAGTGACTTCTCGCATCATAACCGACACTGACAACCCCTCCTTTTTTCTTTACATGTAAGCCCAGGAAATAACCAAGTTTTTTTATCCTGCTTTCATTTAATTCCTCGCCAAATATCCCTCTTATATCATACTCTCTATAGATTGAGTTCATTATCTATTGCCTCTTTGAATGCTGTCGCATATGACTTGTTATCATCTAACTTATCTCTCATTATAGCTAAATTGTTTTTAAAATCTTCCGACAAGATACGCCCCCTTAAAAGCTCGTATTTCAAAAACAACCAGTATGTATTTAAGACATCGCTTTCACAATACTCTTTTATCTTTTCTATCTCTCCCTCGTAAAAAAGTTCAAATACCATATCTCCGCTTACATCGTATTTGCCGGGGGCTCCAATAAGAGAGCATAAAACATCTAGTTTCAATCCTCTTGCAGATCCAAACTCACTGATAACATCCATCAAATCCAGATGAAATCTGTCGCTGTATCTACTTCTGTAATTATCCCATTTATTTTTGTTTAACTCTTTGTTATCAACTTCAAAATAGGCATTACATGTAAGAGAGTATTTCATAGCTCTTATCATCATCATAGGAATATCAAAATTTCTTCCGTTGAAGCTTATAAGTCTTGGTTGATATTTATCCAAAAATGAAAGAAAATTTTTAAGCATCTCTTCTTCATCTTTCCCCTCTATTGAACTTACCTTTTTAAAAACTCCAAAATCATCAGCAATAACTGCTGAAATCGCTACTATCTTGTGATAGGCAACAGGCAGAAAACTGCTACCTGTTTTCTCCTCCTGCTCACTCATGGCAACAACACTTACCTCTATATCATCACCATTTAAATGCATAGTCTGTCTTATAAGTTTGGCATCTGGCACAGTTTCACAGTCAAATATACAAATCATTTATAACCTTTTTATCTAAAATCAGTATAATTATATCTTTAAGTAAATTGCAAAGAGATTATATGAGAGATAAATTAGAGTACTATAGTGTTAAGATGTTTATAACTTTTTTGGGTTTTCTACCAAATCATATAATTTATAAAACTTTAAAATTAATCTCAAAATTAACATACAAACTTGAAAAAAGAAGAAGCTCTCTTACAAGAAAAAATCTTAAAACTGTTTTTCCGAATCTAAATACAAAAGAGATAGACAAACTGGCTCTTGAAGCTTATGAAAGTGTTGCTGTTACTTTGGCAGAAATCATTTTGATGCTTAATAACAAACTTGATTTAGACTCCATGGTAACAAATAAAGAGGAGTTTTTAGAAAAGATGAAAAGATATGACAGCTCCTCCGAAAAAGGGTTGATAGTGATAACCGCTCACTTTTCAAACTGGGAGTTGGCAGCACAATTTCTTCCAAAATACGGATTTCCCATGACAGCAATCGGCAGAGAAGGGAACAATAAACTGATAGAAAAAAGCATAACAACTCCTTTCAGAGAGAGATACGGAAATAAAAATATATATAAAAAAAAGGCAATGATAAGCATAATAAAAGCTTTAAAAAAGGGTGGCAGAGTAGGCCTTCTGATAGATCAGAAAGCAAGTGGCAAAAATTCGGTAAAAGTAAAGTTTTTCAATCTTGAAGCAGATACTATTAACTCGGTTGCCGTTTTAAAATTAAAATACAATCCTACAGTCCTGCCTATTTTTGCTATCAGAGATAAAAACGGAAAATACAAAATAGAGATAAAAGAACCTGTAGAATATATAGCAGAAGAGACTGAAGATGAAAATGAAAAGATAAAAAGAATGACACAAAAGTATAACGATATCTTGGAGGAAGTTATAAAAGAGTATCCAACACAGTGGTTTTGGATGCACAACCGTTGGAGACTTGTATGATTCTTATACTTAGTGACGGCAAACCTGGACATTTAAACCAATCTTTGGCATTTGCAAAATTAAAAAACATAGAGTATGAAATAGTTGAGATTTATACAAATCCTTTTAGCAAGATTTTATCTTATATATTAGATTTTTTCAGGATTTATATCAATCTCTTCGGAATTGAAAAGAGAGATTACAAAAAATATAAAGCTGTAGTTTCAGCAGGTAGCGGAACATATTATGCAAATAAATATTTAACCAAAAAATATGATTTGAAATCAGTTGCAATAATGTTGCCAAAAGGATTCAGATACGATGATTTCAACTATATAATTGCCCAAAATCATGATAATCCTCCAAACAAAGCAAATATCATATCGATACCTGTCAATTTAAGTACAAACCAGCCAAAAGGTTTGGTTAAAAAAGAGGATAAAAAAGCTCTTGCCATAATCATAGGAGGAAACAATTCTACATTTTCTATAAAAAGAGAACTTATAAAAAAAGAACTGGACAATATCTTTAAAAATTATCCTGACTATTTGAAATATGTCACAACTTCAAGAAGAACACCAAAAGAGATAGAAGAACTTTTAAAAGAATATGCTTTTGATTATAAAATAATATATTCAAAAAACCCAAATATCAATCCCATTCCTGATTTTTTAGAAGTTTGTGATATTCTTTTTATAACTGTCGATTCTACATCTATGCTAAGTGAAGCCAGGGCAAATTCAAAGGCAGAAATAAAAATAATAAAACTTGATTCCAAAAAATATGATACAAAATTTCACAGATTGGCAGAAGAAATAGAAAAAATTGATGAAAAATTTGATTATGCTGATTATCTCAAGAAAGTAGAGATATGAAGATAGTCCAACTTTTACCCGAGCTAAATGAAGGTGGAGTTGAAAGAGGTGTGGTAGAGTTGTCAAGAGAGTTGGTAAAAAGAGGATTTGACTCTATAGTGATAAGTAATGGTGGCAAATTGGTAGATGATATCCAAAGAGAAGGTGCTTTACATGTAAAAGTTGATGTATGCAGTAAAAATCCTCTAACTTTCCCGACAAGAGTAGCTAAGCTGAAAAAGGAGTTGGAAAAGTTAAAGCCGGATATCTTACATGTAAGAAGCAGAATTCCTGCCTGGCTTGTCTATTTTGCAAACAAAACTC
>CAYRRJ010000026.1:0-10770 GCA_964426645.1 uncultured Campylobacterales bacterium
TACACTAAAGCATCACTAAAGTCACTATGCATATCATATGGTGCGTAACATCAGTGATAAATTGTGATTATATGCTATTTTGGTTAATACTCTCATTAAAAGATAAACATATTTTTGATATAATCGCGCAATATATTGATTAAGGTTCAAGATTTGAAAAATTTGGCAATAGCATTCAGTGGTCCTTCCAACAGCGGTAAAACTACTTTGATAGTAAAGTTGGCTGAAAAACTGAAGGAAAAATATAAATTGGCTATAGTAAAACACGACCCGGGAGACAAAGCGGTTTTTGATAAAGAGGGCAAAGATAGTTGGAAATTTTCACAAACTGGAGCAGATGTTGTTATAGCTTCTCCTACCAGGACAACTCTCTTTTCAAAAAAACATAAAAAATTGCATGAAATTATAGATATGTTAGATGAATTCGATTTTCTTTTTGTAGAAGGTCTTAAAACACTTTCTCTTCCCAGAATTTCCGTATTTAGAAATTCCATGGATGAGAGTTATTTTGAGTATTCGAATGCTTTAGCTGTGGATAACAGCGTCAAACTTGATGATTATGACATACCGGCAAGAATTGATATACTGGATTTAAATGACACAGATTCCATTTTAGAGTGGATATTTAAAAATGCAAAGAGGGTAAAATGACTGAAATTTTTGATGCTATAAAACGCTCTGCTATTCAAATAAGCGAAGCAATAATGTACGATGACACCGGTTACAGCGAACAACAGAATGCCACAGGAGACAATCAACTGAAGCTGGATATAAAAAGCGATATTTTCATAGAAACAGAGTTTAGAAAAACAACTACTATCAAAGAGATAGTCAGCGAAGAAAAAGATGACAAAACACCCATACATGCCGAAGGGAAATATCTGGTAGGATATGATCCTCTTGACGGCTCCAGCCTTTTGGATGTTGACCAGAGCGTAGGTTCAATTTTTGGTATATATGAAAACAGTTACAGTGGAGCCAATCTGAAAGCCAGTGCCTATGTTGTTTACGGACCAAGAGTGGAACTTGTTATTGCAACAGACAAGGTAAGAATGTACAGACTGAACAAAAAAAATGAATTTTATTTCTATAAAGAGATAAAACTAAATGAAAAGGGCAAACTAAATGCTCCCGGTTCGACCCAAATGTGCTGGCCAAAGAACCATAAAAAACTTATAGATGATATATTTGCACAGGGATACAGACTGAGATATTCAGGAGGAATGGTACTTGACCTTCACCACATTCTTTTAAAAGGAGGGGGGCTCTTCTCATATCCAAGTACAAGCGACTTACCAAAAGGTAAACTCAGACTTATATTTGAAGTTCTGCCTTTTGCATATATCTTTGAAAAAGCGGGAGGTGAAGCGATAGATAGTCAAAACAGACTGCTTGATCTTACACCTTCTCATCCGCATGATACAAGTCCTTGTTTTTTTGGTTCCAAAAAAGAAATACAGATGGTTAAAAAATACTATGAACCAAAGTAGTGAAGAGTTAAAATTCATACAGGCAAGAAATGAAGCAAAAGAAAAGGTTCAAAACTGTCAAAAAAAAATGGAAGTTGACAGCTGTATGAAATGCAAAAAGATGTTTGAATGTCAAATCAGACAAAACTATGTAAAAGCCGTTTATGAAAGTATGTCACTTGGACAAAGCGGCGGATTTGAATTTTAAAGGAAAAAAATATGTCAAAAAAAGCTTTTGTAACCACACCAATCTATTATGTAAATGATGTACCACACATAGGTCACGCATATACTACGATAATTGCCGATACCATGGCTAGATACTACAGATTAAAAGGGTATGAAACATTTTTTCTAACAGGTACGGACGAACATGGTCAAAAGATAGAAGAAGCGGCAAAAAGCCGTGGCAGAACTCCAAAAGAGTATGCTGATGAAATAAGTGGAAAATTTAGAGCTTTATGGGATGAATTTGAGATAAGTTACGACAAATTTATAAGAACAACTGATGAGGAGCATAAAATCGGTGTACAAAAAGCATTTGAAGTTATGCTCAAAAACGGAGATATTTATAAAGGAGAGTATGAGGGACACTACTGTGTCAGTTGTGAAACATTTTTTACAGATACCCAGCTTATAGATGAAAATCTATGCCCTGACTGTGGAAAAGAGACAAGGGTTGTAAAAGAGGAAAGTTACTTTTTTAGACTCTCAAACTATCAGGAAAAACTGTTAAAATGGTACAATGAAGATGAAAAATGCGTACTTCCAAAAGGTAAAAAAAACGAAGTAATAAGCTTTGTCAAACAGGGACTTAAAGACTTGTCAATTACAAGGACAAGTTTTGACTGGGGAGTAAAACTGCCAAAAAGTGTAAATGACCCAAAACATGTAATGTATGTATGGCTAGATGCACTTTTGAACTATATTACCGCTTTGGGATATGGAGGAGATGAAGAGAAGATGGACTTTTGGCCTGCAACTGTACAGCTTGTGGGAAAAGATATACTTAGATTTCACGCTATTTACTGGCCTGCGTTTTTGATGAGTCTTGAACTTCCTCTCCCAAAACATGTGGCTGCTCACGGCTGGTGGACTAGAAACGGCGAAAAGATGAGTAAATCAAAAGGCAATGTTGTTAATCCTAAGGAAGTGGCAGATGCTTACGGACTTGAGAGCTTTAGATACTTTATGCTAAGAGAAGTTCCTTTCGGACAAGACGGAGATTTTTCTCAAAAAGCTTTGATTGACAGGATTAACTCTGATTTGAGCAATGAATTCGGTAACCTTCTAAACAGAATCATAGGTATGAGTGGAAAATACAGCAATTTTCAGATTGACTCTTCAAATGTTTTAAAATATCATCAAGACGAGATAGACAAAGTTGATAAAATACTGAAAAATTCACTCAGCTATCTGGAAGATTTGCAGACAAACAGATTTCTGGAGGATTTATGGAAAGCTTTGAGTATTGCCAACCAATCCATTACAACTTACGAGCCATGGGTTAAGATGAAAGAAGGAAACAGTGAATTTGCCCTTGCGACTGTGGCACTGGTAGCTAACATATTGGCCAAAGTATCATTCCTACTACATCCTGTTATGCCAAAAACGACACAAAAGATTGCAAAAGCAATGAACTTTGAAATATCACACCAAACTTTCAAAAAAATAATATCTGAGAATCTTTTGCTTGAGAATTTTACTATAGAAAAGATTCCTCCGCTTTTTCCAAAAATAGAAAATGAACTCTTAAAAACTCCGGAGCCCACAGCAACAAAAATTCAAGATAAGAAAAAAGAAGAAGAGGAAGACTCTTTGATAACAATAGACAAATTCTTTGAAACAAAGCTGAAAACAGGTACTGTTATTGAAGCCAAAGAAGTTCCAAAAAGTAAAAAACTTCTTCTTCTGAAAGTTAATCTTGGAGAAGAAAAACCAAGACAGATAATAGCCGGTATCAAAGAACACTACAGTGCCGACTCGATGTTAAATACCCAGGTTTGTGTGGTAGCGAATCTAAAACCTGCCAAAATTATGGGGTTAAAAAGTGAGGGAATGCTACTGGCTGCAAAAAGCAAAAATACTTTGACACTTATAAGACCTGAAAAAGAAACAGACAACGGCTCAAATATCGGATGAAAATAGACAACCTCTTAAGAGTAAGTGACGGTATGCTACAAAACATACCGTCTGTTGACCATATAGAATCTATACAGATTGATGCTTTACATGTAAAAAGAGGTGATCTTTTTCTGGATATTCATAACTCTTTCCAAAACAGAGAATGTGCCATAGAAAACGGAGCCTATGCTATCATAAGTGAAAAAATTGAAGACATAACAGATAGGGAAATAGCATGGATTGAGGTTTCATCTCTTAGACTTGCCTGTGTAAAACTGGCCAGATATGAATTTATAAGAAAAAACTGCAAAATGCTCTATATGGATGATGTTGAACTTGAAATATTCAAATCCATAATAAAAAACAAAGAATACAAATCTCTTCCTCATAACGCTTTTAATGCACTGTTAACACTTAATCAATCAGGAGAAAACACAAAGTTTATATGCAGTGACAAAAGACTCAGTTTCAGTATAGATTCTACTGCTTCAGAATTAAAGCAGTGTTACAACATAAATATTTTAGAATCAAAAAGTCCTTTTTATTCATCATTTATAGCAAACGATATATTTTATGAAAACATAAGAATTCCTTCTATATTTGTACATAAACTCTGTCTTGTAATGAAATACCTTGACAGTAAGGACTTGGAATATAATTTGAACAATATATCTTTAAAAAATCACTTCGGAGCTGTTTTTACAGATTTAAATCTATATAAAAAAGAGTTTGGACAGGGAGAAAAAGTTTTAATCTTTGAAAATAATATAGACTATCTTTCCCAGGAATTAAAACATCTTGAAGAATTTTCAAGAGATACTGTATTTTTTGCCCCTTTAAAATTTAAAAACTTTTTATCAGGATTCAGAAATCTTGATTTTTTCAGAAACATTGATGAGTTAAAAGAGTTTCTTGCAACAACAAACAGCAGATATACCCTGTTACTTTTGGAGTATAACAAGTATCATACTCTTGTAAACCATAGAAAGAAAGAGCAACTTACATTAAATATATTTTAGGAGAATTATGTTATATATAGAAAATAACAGCAACTGTACCATTGATGAAAATTTCCTTAATAAGATTTGTAATACATTGACAAAAAAAGATGTTGAACTTCTTATCGTTGATGATAGGTACATGAAAGAACTAAATCTAGCACAACGGGGAAAAGACGAAAGTACTGATGTACTAAGTTTTCCTCTTGAAGAGATAGAACACTCTCCTCTTGGAAGTATTGTTATCAACATACAAAAAGCAGAAGAAATTTCATCAAAATTTGGACACTCAACAGAAAATGAAATTGCTTTACTGTTTATACACGGACTTTTGCATTTACTTGGATATGACCATGAAAAGGATAACGGAGAAATGAGACAAAAAGAGGAAAAGATAATCAAAGAATTCAATCTGCCTACAAGTTTAATAGTAAGGGTATCATAGTGGAATATATCATATTTATCATCTCTATGAGTGCTTTGATATACGGAGCAAATCATGTAATCACCGAATCTGAAAAAATTGCGTTGCATTTCAATATATCCTCCTTTGTTATAGGAGCTACACTTATAGCCGTAGGAACAAGCCTTCCTGAAATGGCAGCTTCCGTAAGTGCAAGTCTGCAAGGAAAAACTGACATGGCTGTAGCCAATGTTTTAGGAAGCGTTACCTTTAATATTTCTTTGGTTCTGGGAATTATTTTTCTTATGTCAAAAGAACTTTCTCCACAAAGAGATCTGTTTAGAAATGACAGTGCATGGAGTCTTTTCCCCCTGCTTATTTTCATACTTATGGCATATAACGGAAAAATAGACAGATTTGACGGCTTTCTGTTTTTACTTCTTATGGGAGGTTATCTGCTGTTTTTATCAAAAGATTCAAAAAATCTGGAAAATGAAATAGACAAAAACCTAAAAAAGGAAAAATTTGATTGGAAAAAAAGTCTCATTTTTCTGGCTGTAGGTTTTACCTTTATTATAGTAGGAGCAGATTATACCATACAGAGTGCTTCGGAAATAGCTAAAAATCTTGGTGTAAGCGAATGGGTTATAGCTCTTTTACTCATAGCTTTCGGTACAAGTCTGCCAGAATTGGTAGTAAGTGTGGTTGCAGCAAAAAAAGGAAATGCAGATATGGTAATAGGCAATATAATAGGAAGCAATGTTGCAAACTTTACTGTCGTACTCGGAGCTTCTGCACTTGCCAATCCTTTGAGTATCAGCTTTGCAAAAAATGGTTTTGATATTATGTGTGCATCCATATCGACTGTAATGCTTGTTTTTATAACAGCAAACAAACTTTACAACCGCTCAGCCGGAATAGGACTCCTGATAATAGTCCTGCTTATGATAAGCAATGCTTTTTAATATCATATCCAAGGATTATTTTTTATCCTTTTTTATATAACCAAGTTCCAACAGTTTGTCATAAATCTTTGATATTATGGCTCCTGCAGCAGAACCTCCGTGACCACCATGCTCAACCATGGCAGTTACTACATATTGGGGGTCCTTATACGGACCGTAAGTTGTCAGCCAGGCATGAGAGCGTTTGAAATATTCCAATTCATGCTCTTTCATTCTCTTTTTTTCACTCTGCGGAATCCCTACAACCTGAGCAGTTCCTGTTTTTCCTGCTATTTTCACCTTCGTTCTTACATAATTTGTTGCTGTACCGTGAGCTACATGCACAACCTCATACATTGCTTTTCTTATAATCTTTAAATATTTTTTATACTTATTTTCAAATATACGCTCATCTTTTCCAAAATTCACTTCCATACCTCCGACACTGTCCAAAAAGTGAGGAGTCACTCCATATCCTGTTGCCAAAAGTGCTGTATATCTGGCAATTTGCATAGGAGTAACCAAAAAATATCCCTGCCCTATAGATGTTATAAGAGTTTCTCCCTGATACCATGGTTTTTGATATTTATTCATTTTCCATACCCTGCCAGGCACTGTGCCTACAAACTCATTAGGTAAATCAACTCCCGTTTTACTGCCAAAGCCAAAATCTTTTAACACAGGTGTAATTCTGTCTATCCCAACTCTTAAACTTGCTTTGTAAAAATAATCATCACAACTTTCCCGTATAGCTTTTTTAAGATTTACCCTGCCGTGTCCCTTTTCCTTCCAACATCTAAAATTTCTTCCTCCCAACTCAAAACTTCCTGTATCATAAAATGTTGTATATGGAGTAATCAGCCCACTTTCCAAAAGAGCCATAGCAACTCCCATTTTTACGACAGAACCTGGAGGATAAAGCCCGTTTATAAGTTTATTGGTAAAAGGATGATTAAAATCTGAAGCAAGTTTTTTCCACTCTTTTTGTGAAATTCCATTTACAAAATTATTTAAATCATATTCCGGAAAGCTTCCAGCTGCCAAAATCTTGCCATTTTTTGCATTCATTACTATAATGGCACCGCTTTTCCCTTCAAAAAGCTTGGCTATATACTTTTGAAGTCTCAAATCAAGTGTCAATTTTACATCTTTACTTTTTGGAAGCTCTTTGCTTATAAGTGCCAACTCTTCATTAAAAGCTGTTACTTTTATTTTTTTCAGCCCCTCTTTTCCCTCTAAAACAGAATTATAATATTTTTCTATTCCGGTTCTTCCTATAAATCCTGTCAACTTGGCTATTTTATCCCTTTGTATATCTCTTAAATTGGATTTTCCAACATAACCTATTATATGAGATGCCAAAGAACCATAAGGATAAAATCTTTTAGATGAAATTTTAATTTGAAGATTTTTTCTCAGTGAAAGTTTCGCAAAATTTGGAATTATCTCATCATATGATATAAAATCTATCACTTTTACATATTCATGTCCGTATGGAGAATCTTTTTTAAGATATTTTTTTTTCAATTTGTCTGTATCCAAAAACGGCATAACAGATTTTAAAAATTCAAGCTCTCTGTCCAAAAGTTTTCTTTTTCTCTTTGAACTTAACTGAGGCTTTATACCTATTGAAAAACCAAGCTTGTTTACAGAAAGAGGCTTGCCATTTATATCCAGAATAGAACCCCTCAAAGGTGCCAATTCTTCCGTTTTTATCGCATTTTGTTTTGCAATCTCTTCATAATACGCATTAGACTTTATGCTTATATAGTAAACTCTTACCAAAAGTAAAATCCAAAAAAGCAAAAAGATACTTAAAGCTATTTTGATTCTCATACTTTTGTCCCAAAAAGGATAGTTGATATAACAAAATCAAATGCTATATAATAAAAATATTCCATTGAAAAGGCAGGAAATTCCATATTTAATATATAGGCTATAAGCGTATTTATAAAAAACATACCAAAATAGTATGAAGCCACATACAAAACTATAATACAACTTTTACATGTAAAAGAACTTCTGATTCTTTCCAGAAAAAATTCATAAAACAGGATAAAAAAAATCAATGAAGAAAAAAGATAAAAACCTTTGTTCAACTCATAAAAACCGAGATACAAAAAACTTAAAAAAACATATATAAAATTCTCTTCATTCTCTATATTTACAACTATATAACAAAAGAAAACACCTGCAAATGTAGGAAAAAATACAAAGGAGCTAGACAGTATCTGCAATACTCCGAAAAAGAGTATAAGAAATAAAAGTCTTATATAGTCTGTATTAGAGCTATTTCGTCGCATACCGGAAAGTGTTTGCATTTTATACAGTCTGCCCATATCTTATGAGCCGGAAGTTTATCCTTTGAAATCTCCTTAAAACCCATTGATTCAAAAAAAGCTTTTTGATAGGTAAGTGTAAAAATCTCTTTTGCCAAATAATCTCTACCCTCTTGCAAAAGATTTAAAACTATCTTTTTTCCTATACCTTTTCCTCTAAAATCATTAGATACAACCAAACTTCTTATCTCTCCCAAAAAAGGAGTATGAAAGTGTAATGCACCAAAACCTACCAGTTTTTCACCCTCTTTTGCCAATATATATGACCTTATATTCTGGGCTATTTCATCATCACTTCTCTCTAAAATAATCCCTCTTTCAACTTCAGGAAATACAAGTTTCTGCATAAATTCTATATCTTTTAAAGTAGCTTTGACAAACTTCATATCTCAAAAACACCTTTAAAAATCTCTTCTTTTAGCTTATCTATACCTGTTTTTTTACTGTTTGAAATCATTAATGAATCCGGATATTCTCTTTTTAAAGCACTTTTTTCTTTCTGATTCAATTTATCTATCTTGGTAAAAACCCTTAAAACCTTCTGGTCTCCTCTTTTTATATCATCAAGATATTCACCGACCATTTTATCAATCTCCAACTTAGGATGCCTTGCATCTATAAGATGAATAAAAACTCTAATAGAATCTCTTTTCAATAAAAATTCATTTAAACTTCTCTGCCATTCATTCTTAACAGATTTTGACACTTTGGCATAGCCAAAACCAGGTAAATCAACAAATCTTATATTAAAACTCTCATCATCTTTTAAAAACCTGACATCAAAAAAGTTAATAAGTCTTGTTTTTCCGGGAGTTGAAGAACTTTTTGCAAGATTTTTACTATTTGTGACAGCATTTATAATAGAACTTTTACCTACATTACTTCTACCAAGGAAAACAACTTCACTAACGCCTTCACTTAGAGAGTCTGAAATACTGCTGGCAGAAGTCAGGAATTTTGCCTCAACAACTCTTATCACTCTTTTTTATCCTCAATCTTAAAGATGAACTTAACCGGTTTATTCTTTTTACTATCTACTTCATAGTGTCCTTGGGACTGATCTACATAAATATTTTCTCCGTAAACTTTTTTATTGGTATCAAGTTCCTGCAAAAAAGCATTTTTCTTAATAGTATATTTTAAAAGCTTAGGCTCATATATCAAAACTTCACCTTTTCCGTAATATCTTTTTCCTTTTATACTCATTCTTACTTCAGCTTTACCTGTAGCAGTATATCTTAAAGGCTGTTTTTTATCATCAAATTCTATAACTACCTTATCTGCTTTTAATTCATCTTTATCTTTTACAACATGTACATTGCCTGTAAAAACTGATATCTTTTTTATCTCATCAGCAAAAAACTTATCTGCTGTAACTTCAACTTCACTTGCATTCAAACAAACTGTTAACATTAAAATACCAATTAAATATTTCAACTATCTATCCACCTTTATAATAGTTTTTATTTTATCTGCAGTGATTATACCTTTTTGCATTTGATATATAAATGAATCTCCTGTAGTTTCACTGTTTTTCTTTATAAATTTAAAATTTTTATTACTACTCAAAACTCTCTTTTTCAAATCATATTTGATATCATCAGAAACAAGAGATATATTGTCACTTCTAGTATATTTTACATTTTTACTCAAATATAAAATATCCTTTTTCAAAATCCCTTTATTTGCGATCAAAGCATCCACCAAACCAAGTTCACCTTTATGCAGCGCATCAATCATATATAAAACATCATAGTTTTTATATCTGTTTATTTTATCCGTAAATACGATACTAATAACTCCATCTTTTGATATCTCCAGGTTTTTTACATTAAATAACTCAATATCAGGTTGATTGGCTATACTTTTGTACTCTATGGCATAAGGGTCTTTAAATAAAAGAAAAAACATTATAAAAAGAAAAAACAACATAAAATATCTTAGGAATTTTACTGCCACAGTTTTAAAAACTCCTCTTTCAGGTTCTCTTTTTTAAGAATAATATCTATCATCTCTCTGACAGCTCCATCTCCTCCACTTGTGCTCAGTACAGTATCAACAACATCTCGTATATCCAAACTGCCGTTTTGGGGAGAAAAAGACCATCCGGCTCTCTTTAGCATCTTATAATCATTCAAATCATCTCCGATTACAGCTACATTTTCAAAACCAAATCCCTCTGTCTCCAAAATAGATTCTAAAACTTCATCTTTATTATGAATCTTTTGAAAAAGGTAAGTTATTCCAAGCTCTTTTGCTCTTTTTTCTACTATTTCAGACTCTCTTCCTGTTATAATAGCACTCTTTTTGCCAAGTCTGTGCCAAGATGTTATAGCAAGTCCATCTTTGACACTGAAACTCTTTAACTCAACTCCTTCCGAAGTATATGTTATTTTTCCATCACTCAGACAACCGTCAACATCAAAAACCAAAAGCTCTATCATAAAACACCTTTGGTACTTGGTAAACCTATCTTTGAATTCTTGCTCAAAG
>CAYRRJ010000027.1:0-10674 GCA_964426645.1 uncultured Campylobacterales bacterium
CTGAGACTAAAAGACGAAGCTTACGCTCTTATAATAGCTTATAAAAAAGAGCATAATCTATAAATTCAGGGCTTTTTGCCCTGTTTTGTTATATTGTATATAAAACTAAAAACTTCAGCAACTGCTTTATAAAGATTTTCCGGTATCTCTCTGTCAATTTCTACTTTTGAAAGCAACTCTACCAAATCCTCATCTTTTTTGATTGGGAGATTGTACTCTTCGGCAATTTTGATAATATTTTTTGCAACATCTCCTTTACCTTTTGCCTTCACAACAGGTGCTCTGTCCTTATTTACATTATATTTCAGTGCTACTGCTTTTTTCATATCTGTAAATCTATGCCTTTTCCTGTTTGATTGTTTTTAACAAAAGATATAATATCTTCTCTTTTGTCTTTTGTCCTTAAAATATCATAAAAATAGATATTTGATACACTCAAACCAACAGAATTTATACTCTTTTTTAAAATTTGCCGATTTTTTTCAACCTTTTCCAAAAATAATTTATTCTCTACAAAAAATGAGATACTGATATCTGTTTCGTTATAAAGCATAACCATTATTTCTATATTTCCAAAATCTTTAAGCTTCAAATCTATTTGACAAAAATATCTTCTTTGTTTCAGCTTTTTTATAGATATCTTTCCCTCATCAAGATTATCCCACTCAAGAGGAAGATACGATATATTTGAATCGCTAGCAAAACTTAAAAGCTGAAAATACTCTATTTTATTTATAATTTTATCTACAGTATTTATATACTCTTTTACATGTAAAGATTTATCAAATCCTACCAACTCATCTTTTGCTCGAAAAAGGGCGGCTTTGATATCATTTGAGATTTCCATTTTTATATTTTTTGGTAACTGTAGTTGTTGATTTGGCTTAATCTCTCCGTTTGAGATAGCCTCTTTCAACTGTACTGTCAGTCTATCTGCAAGTTTTAAAGTTTCATACCCTGCTTTATCAACCAAATCCACCTCTTGCCTGAGTAGATTTACAACTCTTTGTATCCTCTGTGAAAGCTCGAGTCTTGGTATCTCTTTGAGAGTAATATTGGGTAAATTTTGCAAAAAACCGGATAATGAAGCAATCTCGCTTTTCAACTCTCCTGAGAATCCTTTTGTATTTTCTATCTCTTTTATAACACTCAAAGTATCTTTTGAAAGCATTTCCAAATAAGAAGGTTTTGAATCATTTGAAACAGAATTTTCCAAAATTAAAAATTTTTGTGCCAATTTATCAAGATTTATAATATTTTTTATCTCTTTTGCTACCTTAAAACTCATGGATGAAAGCTCTTTTAGAGAGTTTAAAAACTCTTTATCAGCTTTTGTTGACATCATTATTTTGTCAATCAAAAATTTAATCTTCAAATCCTTTTTTAACTCTGTTTTAAAGTTCAGAAGAGCTGTTTCAAGATTTTTATCCAAAGATATCTCTGTAAAATTTTTATTATCTAAAAAATTTCGGACAAAAACAATAGTCTTATCAAGTTTAGGATTGTCTTTGTATATTTCATTCAGCTTACCAAAAAGATCTTTTGAAACTTTATTCTTTTTCAACGATTCATCTATCTGCATAAACAACTCTTGTTTATCATTTAACATATTTCTCAGAAAATTGACGGTATCTTTTATTTCGGCTTTAAAAACAGATTCCTTATCATTAAAACCTGCCAATTTGGATTCTAAAAAAATACCGGATTTTAAAAGTGCAGATTTTAAAAGTTTTGAATCAGTTATATTTTCGGCTTTTACCAAAATATCTCTTTCCAACGATTTTAATCCTGGAAAACTCTTGTCCTTTTTTACAGCTTCCATAAGCTGTTTCAAATCCAAGGCTATACTCTTTGCGCTGTTTTTTAAAACTGAATCAGACAGTAACTCCAAAATATCATTTTTTGTAAGTTTCGATGATGATATCTTTTTAAAAAGTTCATCCATAAGAGAATTCAAAGAGAAGTTTTTTACATCTTCTTGTACGCTTTTTGACTCTTGTGTACTCAAAGATACAGAATCTACGCTCTTTTTAGAAACCTTCTGTTCATTTAACAAAGATTTTAAAAGATTGCCGGTTTGTATCTCTATCATTTTTATCCCTAGATAATTACTTTTTTCCCTCTGCTGTTTTTCTTACAATATTCGACTATTTCTCCATGAAAAAGAGCATAAATTTCATACAGTTTCATCTCCTTCTCATATAAAGTAAATATTTTTTCAAGATTACAGGATACCCCTTCCCTCATCCATATTGCAATTTCCTCATAACTTTCAAACTCATATCCAAAAGCCTCTAAAAGTCTGTTGGTATAAGAATCGACAACCATATAATCTTTTTTACATCCATAACAGAGAATACTGTCAACACTCTCTTCTCCCAAACCCTTTAAAGAAAGCAGCCAATCTCTTCTGACCTCTCTTTGAAAAGTTGAAAAATCTCCAAATTCGTTTATAACAGCTCTCGATACTCCAAGCAGATACTTCGCTTTTGTATTATAAAAACCGCTGGGCTTTATAAGTGTTGCCAAAGTTTTATTATCCAACTTAGCTATATCTTCCAAAGAGTTTATCCCCTCTTTCTCAAGATTTTTCAAACTCTTTTCAACCTTTTCCCACTTTGTCTGCTGAGTCAATATAGCACCTACAACCACCTTGTAAGTTCCTGAATCAGGCCACCAAAGAGGGTCTTTCAACTCCTTTAAACACCCTTTTTCCCGTAAAAATACAAGCAATTCAAAACTGTCAGTTATCATTTTTTTCCTCTTAAAAATCTCAAAACCGTATCTATAATATCATCATCATCTTTACTTCTTGATTTTAAAAGCTCTTTTTTATCATTATCAAATTTAACAGTTATATTCTGTCCGTAGTTTGATATGGATAATATATTTTTCAAAGTTGCCAGTATTTTAATGGTAATTATCTGTAAAAACTGCATGGTTACTACATCTATCTTTCCAAATCTGTCTGTCATCTCTTCTTCTATATCCAAAACTTCACTTACACTCTCACACTTGCTGAGTCTTCTGTACAACTCCAGTCTTACTCTGTCTTCACTTATATAATCACTGTTTATATAAGCATTTACACTAAGTTTTATATCAACTTCCCTGCTTTTTACAGGAGTTTTGTTCAAAAGTTCATTTATGGCATCTTCCAGCATTTTAAGATATAAAGAGTACCCTATATTTTTGATATGTCCGCTTTGTGCCTCTCCTATCAGATTACCTCCACCTCTTATCTCAAGATCATGATAGGCAAGTACCGAACCGCTTCCTAGATATGAATTTGACTCCAGTGCCAAAAGTCTCTTTTTTGAATCTGGAGTAAGAGTATCTTTGTTATTTACCAGAAAATAACAATATCCCTGCCTTTTGGACCTTCCAACTCTGCCTCTCAACTGATGCAAATCTGCCATACCGAAATGTTCACTTGAATCTATCATTATAGTATTTACATTTGGTATATGAATACCTGATTCTATAATAGAGGTGCTAAGAAGTAAATCATAATCACCTTCTTGAAATCTTAACATCTCTTTTTCTGTAACCAAAGGAGAAATCTTGGAGTGCAGGGTCAAGACTCTCAAATTTGGAATCAAATCCAATATCTCTCTTTTTTTGTTTTCTATAGATGCTATCCTGTTGTGAACAAAAAATATCTGCCCACCTCTTCTCCTCTCCCTTAAGATTGCTTCTTTTATAATCTTTTCGTTGCTTTCCTTGACAAAAGTTCTTATATCTTCTCTCTCTAAAGGAGGTGTCATTAAGGTTGAATACTGCTTAATAGAGCTAAGTGCCATATTCAAACTTCTAGGAATAGGTGTTGCACTCATAGAGAGAATATGCAGGTTTGCCGAGAGTGCTTTTAGTTTCTCTTTTTGTTTAACACCAAATTTATGCTCTTCATCAATAACAACCAAAGCTGGACTTTGTAGCTCTTTGTCAAAAAGAGCATGTGTTCCGACACAAACTTTTAAAGTCCCATTTTTTAAATCATTTATTATCTGTACCTTTTGTTTGGATGAAGTAAATCTGTCAAATTTTTCAACTCTTATCCCATAAGGTGTAAATCTCTCATACAGTGTTTTGAAGTGCTGAGTACTAAGCAGTGTGGTAGGAGCTATCAAAAGAGCCTGATATCCGCTTAAAGCGGTTGCAAAAATTGCATTCATAGCAACTTCTGTTTTACCAAAACCCACATCTCCACTAAGCAATCTGTCCATAACTCTGCCACTTTGTAAATCTTTAAAAATATCATCTATCGCTTGTTGCTGGTCTTTTGTATAATCAAAACCACTGTCTTGCTGAAACTTTAAAATCTGTTCTTTGCTGGTATCTATAACCACACCATGTATCATCTCTCTTTGTGCAGCTACATCAACTATCTGTTTTGCTATGGCAAAAAGCTTTTCTCTGGTTTTTGCTTTTAATTTGGCAAAACTCCCTTTCCCCAATTTGTCTATTGCAGCTACAGCCCCGCTTTCTGCTATATATCTATCTATGATATCAAGATTTTCAACCGGTAAAAGAAGTTTGTCATCTCCTTGATACTCTATAAGTACAAAATCTCTGGTAGCTCCCAAAACAGTTCTTTTTGTCAGTCCTCTAAAAACCCCTATACCATAATTTTCATGAACAACATAATCACCGTTTTTCAATTCATCAAGTATAATCTTTGGTTTTCTTCTTTTTCTTCTTTTATTTTGTTTGTTAAGTGAAAGAATAATTTCTCTCTCACTTATTAGATTGACGATATACGGATTCTCTTTAAAAAGAATCTCTTCAGAATCCAAATCATGTTGTTTAAGCAGTACCTCACTGGAAGCAAGAAGAGTTATTTTTTTCTCTTTATGAAATTCCAAAAAAGCTTTTACAGCTGATATTTCAAGCGGTTTATATCTTTTGGCTTCAGGAATTACAGCTATATCTTTTAGTTTTTTTGCAAAATTGCTGTTAAAATAACCTATTTCTTCTATTTCAAAATCAAGATTTTTTGCATATTTTATGCTGAAGCGATCCAGATAACTCTCTCCAAATCTACCCAATCCCCATAAACCCAAAGAATATATGTCTTTTTCAAAACTATCACTCTGAATTGATTCTATATTACTGTTTATTTCATCAAACATAGATTTATCCAAAGCAAACAAGGCAGGATAAATATCTATATTTTCCAATTCCTCTTTATGACTTTTCTGAGTTTCACATTCAAAAAATCTGATACTCTCTACCTCATCATCAAATAGAGAAATCCTCAAAGCTTTTTCATAATTTGGAGAAAATATATCTATAATATCCCCTCTGAATGAAACTTCACCTACACTCTGTACAACATCTACAAATCTGTATCCCCAGTAGTATAATTCCTCTTTAAATACTCCCATATCAAGAGTTGAGGCAAATTCAACAGTTTTGATATCAAAAAGTTCTTTTTTGGGTAAAAGTGTCAACAAAGTTCTGATAGGAGATATCAAGACTTTTTTTGAAGAGTTATCTTTATAATAATCAGACAAAACTTTTAAGAGCACTCTTAATTCTTCCCCGTAGGGTAGCAAATCTACTCCAAAATCTACTCTAAAATCAGGAAGAACATAAGAATGAAAACCAAGATATGAGATAACCTCGGAAGCCAGAAAAGCTTCTTTGTCATTTTCAACACAAACTGCTTCGATATCTCTTTTATTTAAAAAATATTCATATATATTTGCCTGTATCAGCTTCTTATCCCTTTAACAGATTTTCATCCAAAAAAGTTTTTTCATCATCCTCTTTTTTGATTTTACTTTCACCTTCAAATCTTGCTTTGGCTTCAATCATAAGTTCCTTGGATACAACTTTTCCTTTAAAAACACCGCCTGCAAGAATCTCAACACTGTCACAGTCTGCATCACCTTCCAATGTTCCGCTTACTATAAGTTTGTTAGCCTCAACCTGACCTGTGATCTTACCTTCTTTTCCGATAGTAACTATACTTTTTGATATAACCTGACCATTTATTTCACCATCAATATGAAGTCTTGAATGACAGTTAAAAACTCCCTCTACTTTTGTTCCGTTTGAAATGATTGTTGTTTCTGAAGCTGATACTGTGTGTTGATCATTTTTATTAAAGACTCCCATGCTACTCTCTTCTCCTTTTTAAATATTTCTTTGAAATTTGAGCTGTTCCACTTTACAAAATAGTATGGATTTAAAGCTCTTGAGACAAATCTTACCTCATAATGTAAATGAGGTCCCGTTGACAAACCACTTGTTCCAACATATCCTATGATATCACCTTTTTTTACAAACTGACCCGCTTTTACAACCATTTTTTTATACAAATGACCGTAACTTGTCTTAAATCCGTAATTATGGTCTAATATAATCAAATAACCAAAACCGCTTCTCTTGTGAAATCCCGCATATTCAACAACTCCGTCAGCCGGAGCCTTTATCGGAGTCTTCATCTCCGCTCTCATATCAAGACCTCTGTGAAACTCTTTTCTTTTAAGTATAGGATGTATCCTCCACCCAAATTTTCCACTATATCCTTTATAAGGTACGGGAGGTCCATTTGGAATATTTCTAAAAATTATCTGCTGTTGTCTTCCTGTAAAACTTATCTTATCCAACCTGTCTCCAAGACTGTCAGAAGTGTTTTCAGTAGGCTTTAAACCCACAAGTTCTTCTATATTATTTACTTTTTCCTGTATAGCTTCATACTCTTTAGCTTTGGCTTCAATTTGCTGTTTTAGTTTTTGGTTATCTTTTTTCAGTTTCAAACTCTCTTCTTTAATCCTGGCAAACTCGTCCAAAAGTTTTGTTTTTGAAATCTTATATTCCTCTATAAGTCTCTCTTTTTTTAACTCCTGATTCTTAACCTCCTGCATCAGAAATGATATAAAAAAAGAACCACCAAGAAAAAGCAACACTATAAAAAGAACTACATAAAGTATAAATTTTTTAATTACCTGCTTTAACAAATAGTGCTTTGAACCATTGACATCACTGATGGTTATAGTAAATTTATCTCTCAAAGAAATCCCTAATAAACTTTTCCACAACTAAAAAAGAGCCAAATACAAGATACTGTTTTTGCAAATCTATACCATTAAATTCTCTATATTGCAAACCAAGAGATGGCAAGTATTTCTCTATTTCCTCTTTTGCCATATCTCTTTCGCTTTTTATATCCAGTATCTCTACAGATTCGATGATATCGCAAAGCTCTTTTAAAATTGCTTTATAATTTTTATCTTTAAAACTATTATATACAAGAATAACTTTTTTATCACTAAAGCATCTTTTTACAACTTTGGCAGCCAATATATTATGTCCTACATCACAAATTATATTTTCAGATATTTTTTGACATCTCCCCTGCACGGTATGTAAATGTGTTTTATCAGTAATCATTCCATCAAAACCAAGTAATCTAAAAGCAGCAAAAGCCAAAAGAAGATTATCTTTTTGAAAATCCGGCAAGTCTTTTTTCTTGACAATATCTATAATTTTATCTTTTTCATTCCTCTTCAAAATATCACTAATCTCATACAAACAGGCTTTCTTCTTTTTTGCTATTTTATTTGCTGTTTTCAAAACCTCTTCAAAATTCTGTTTGGATATCAAAGCTTTCTTGTATATACTGTTTATTTTTGTAGTGGCAATCTCTTCAATACTCTCACCCAAAAATTCTTGATGATCAAATCCCACAGGTGTTATAATACTCAAATCTTTTGGGAAAACATTTGTAGCATCTCTCTCCCCTCCAAGACCGGCTTCAAGTACCACATACTCACAACTATCCTGGAAAACAAGCATAGCCAAAAGGGTAGTGTATTCAAAATATGATAAAGAATCCAAATAATTTACATGTAAAAGATTTTGCAGTTTTAAATGATACTTTTCCAAAGTATCATTATCAATATCTCTACCGTTTATCCAAATCCTTTCATTAAAGCTGAAAATATGAGGAGAACTGTAATGCCCTACACTTACTCCTTTGGATAAAAGCAAAGAGGCAAGAAATCTGCCTGTGCTACCTTTTGCGTTTGTACCTACTATATGAACTATTTTTGGTATATTAAAATACCTTTTTATACTATTGTAGGCATTTGGCATTCTTTCATAATCTATCTCTCTGTAAAAAAGAGGTTTTTTATCCAAAAAATCTTTCAGTTTCATGAAAAATCAGGCATAACTCTGTTTCTTCCGGCTTCTTTTGCACGATACAGCATTCTATCAGCCTCCTCAACAGTCTCTTTCATGGATTTTTGCCTGCTTCTTTGCGCAAGTCCGCAACTCACACTTATAGTAATCCTCTCTTTTTTATACATAAACTTGTATGAATCTATTATACTTCTAACTTTGTTTGCAAAATGAAAAGCTTGTTTTATATCGGAATTAGGTAATATTATCAAAAATTCCTCACCTCCGTATCTACCTACAAAATCAACCTGTCTTATATATCTTTTCAAAATTTTACCCACTGAAGAGAGAATAATATCTCCGGCTTCATGTCCGTAGGTATCATTAACCATTTTAAAATGGTCTATATCAACAAAACATAAGGAGTAGTCAGTCTTGTATCTTCTATAAGACTCCTCTGCTCTTTTAAGTTCACCTTCCAATGCTCTTTTCGTAGCAACATGAGTTAAAAAATCTTCCTTTGACTCTTTTTTTGCCAGCAATAGGGCATTTTCCAAATTTTTAACCCTTGTATGCAGTTTTTTTATGGTTTCATGTTTTTCTTTCATCTTTGAACTTAGAGATTTTGTTTCAGTTTCCAAAGAAGTAGCTATAGTAACAAGTTTTAAATGAATTGATTCAAAACTGTCCTTTGTAAAGCTGATACTCTGCAAATCTTTCTTAATTATTTTAACCTGTTCATTACTGACATCACTCTTGTCAATAAGGTCAAATATCTTTTTATTTATATCATCAAGCAACTTATCCAAAAGAGAAATTTTGTTTTTTACCTCATCCTTGTCAAGCTCAATTCTTTTTGTTATAAATTTTTTAATCTCCTGCTGAATTGCAGGAGTAGCTAAAGATTCGGGTGACTTTCTAAGTTCATAGCTGATGCTTGCCAAATCATCATTCATACTTGATGCTATCGAAGGGGTCAAAGAAGCTATTATCAGAGGTGCTATACTCTCATATACACTGTTTTCATTCTCTTTTTTTAGAAGTTTTACAATATCCTTAACCATTAAAGAAAGATCTTCTTTATTGACTTTTCCATAGCTGTCAAGTTCATTTAAAAAACTGTCATCATAGTTTGTTATAAAATCAAACCACTTGTCTTTCATCATTTCCAAAGATTTTAGATTTTGACTGAAATCAAGCCTGGCTAAAGTACTGTTTGCAAGATCTGTAGCATTTTTATCATGTAAAAGAGTAACTGCCTGAAGAACTCTTTTTGAAAGTAATACCAATGCATTTATAATCTTTGTAGCATCATTTTCATTTGCTCTGTTAACTTTGGCAACCAGATAGGATATAAATTCATCAACGGTAGAAACTTTAAACTTATTTATATCTGCTCTGTTCTTTTCATCAAGTTTTTTAGAATACTTGTCAATTTTTTGACAATCTTCTATAATTACTCCTCTTTTTTTTGCAACATTACAAAAGATTTTTGAATAGTTATCAGGAGTTAAATTTAAACCCTCAGATCTTATAGTTTCTATACTTTCTTTGATGATTTCATTAATCGTACTTGCCATTTTATCACTCCTGTAAATACCATAAAACAGTCTATTTTAGGTAGATTGTCTCTCTTTTTGGGAAATTATTACCACCTTCTATACTACCAATTATAGCAATTTTTGAAATTATCTCGTTAATCGCGTCTATAGAAGCATATTTTATAGCTTCAAATCGCTTGGTATCGGAAATTACACTGTTGGCTTCTATAGGAAAGTCATACTCTCCGCTCGTTGTAAAACTCTTTGTATCACCGCTTCTGGTTTTGTATCTTGTTGTTAATGTAACTTTGGTTTTATAAGATATGACATATCCGTTTTTATCATATGAAGTAGGCGTAAAGGATGTAGAACCTATAGTTATAAACAGATTTGTATCAGCACTTTTCTCATCACTGAGCACCCCTCCAAATCTCCCAACTACAGTTTCATTTATAGCATCCTTTATCAAAACACTGTTTTTAGGATCTTTCCTGCTTATTGATACATTTACATGTAATCTTTCTCCCAAAACCTTTTTTGTATAAGCCGTTGAAGGTTTATATCCACATCCTACAGATATAAGAAGAAATAATAATAAAAACGGGATACTGTTTTTCACTGTTTAACCACCAGATTGACCAGTTTTTTAGGTACTAGAATCTCTTTTACAATCTCTTTACCTTCCAACCACTTTACAACAGAATCCTTTGCCAAAGATATAATTTCATCTTTTTCACTATCAACAGCTACATCAATTTCAGCTCTTTTCCTACCATTTACGGTAACTGCCAAAGTAATATTTTCTTCTACAAAAACTTCATCTTTAACAGGAATTTTTATAAAATTCTTCAGACCAAAAAGCTTATCGCTGAGTTCCCAAGCTATATGCGGAATAACCGGTTCAAGTATATTCAAAAGTATAAAGTATCCTTCACTCCATACATCTTCATTATCCTGTACATTTAAAGCATTCATAGCTTCCATACAAGCAGCTATAAGA
>CAYRRJ010000028.1:0-10462 GCA_964426645.1 uncultured Campylobacterales bacterium
AAAGCCTTTTAGGTCATCTACGACACCAGCATAGTCATCTGTAAATAACTGCTTTTTGATTTTGTTTAATGTTTGAAAAAAATGCTCTTCTAAAATCTGCATTTTCTCTTTTCTGAAATCTTGAAGAGGAACGCCGCCCATATTCTCTTTGCGGGTAATATGCTTGTCTAAAGTATTCTTATTCTCTAAAAATTCATCATATAGAGTTCTAAGCAGCACAGACGCAACACTTCCGGAAAAGACAACCTCGTCAGATAGAGAGCACTCTTGATTCAGCTTTTTTGCGATCGAGACAATATCGTTCTGTAAAAAATGAACTATATAGGCACTTTCTGTTACAATACTCCCTATTCCCTCGATTGTTTCATTAAGGACTACTCCTGAGCTGTTGTATATCTCCTTAAGGATTTTTCCACTTTTTAGCATAATAGACAGATCGTCTGGGTTTATCATTGCAACTTTTTCAGCTAACTGATAAAATCTCTTTAGCATATTGTCGGCATCTAGGTTCTCATCAACGCCCTTGATTATAAAAAGAAAGTCTTTTCCTGCCTGCTCGGCACCTTCGTTCTGATAAATTCTCGTTAGTTCAAGAAAGGCCTTGTCTAGAGAAAAATTATTTACCATCAAATCTCTGTTTTCCATATTTCAATATTCCTTTATAAGTAGATAATTTCGTTTGGATTTTTTTTGTTTTGGAGCGTTCTTGGGACACCCTTGAAGCAGTCAACAACAACATATTCACTCATATCAATCTGTCGTATCTTTCTCTTTAATTTGTGAGTAGTCAAGACATATATCAACTTAACGAACAGATATGTCATTGCAAAAGACATAATTAGCAGTAGTGCAATCGTCAATACAAAGCTTAGTGTGGCAACCTCATTTTCCATTCAAATCCTTATTTTGCAGATTTCACCATTTTATAAAAAAAACGAATTGAAAATAAGAAATTTCACAAAAGCTTTATGATTTTTTGAATTTTTTCTCCATCTCTTTTCTTATTATCTTCATTTCCTCTTCTGTCGGAGCGCGATACCCTTCTGAAAACAAACCGATATTAGCACCACTCATAACAGTATTGTCAATCTCGCTTTCTGCAACCTCATCTCTAAAATTAAAAACATCATGGATAAGATCAAGTGTCGAATACCTACTAGATAAGATGAAATAATTATATGAAGCAAGAAAGATATTCACAAGGGCATCAGAGTTAAAATCTTTTGATTGTCCATCATTTTTTCCCCTTACTATCTGTATCAGTGCTTCTTCGTCGAACATCTCAATAATCATTCTCGCTGTATAGTCCTCTATTTTAACAACCATTGTCCCAGACGGAAGGTTTATATACTGCCCCATTATCACCTTGAACATAACTATTCTAAAGTATGCTTCACACAATTCAATAATCCTGCTTGTTAAAATATTATCGTTTTGAAGTTCTTCAACATCAACAACATCGGGAAGATTGTAGTTTGCTATTTTCTTCAAGAGTTTTTTGTCCTGCTTGATATAACGATAATTCTTCATAAAAGTTCTTGTGAATGTCTGACGACTTGAAGTTGCATATTTATACATATACTCCTTATATCGCTTTGCTTCGCTATCAATTATATCTTTAATGAGGTCAAATGAAAAAAGTATCTCATCGATACCGTTATAACATCTAAAGTTGCTAATATCCCCGTCATACTTCTTTTTTAAAAGTTCTTTATATTCTTTTCTTGACACTAACTTGTCATATTTTGGCTCTTCCTTGTCTCCTATATACCCCTCTGTAATTGCGATAAGGTCGTTCATCTGGCTCTCGCTCAAAAAGATCTTGTAGATTGTTTGATATACATGACAAGAATATATTCCATCTCCTCTTTTTGTCGAAAAAAGCTCTTTGTAGTCGGTCAATACAACAAGCTCTTTTGCTCTTTTGTACCCATCAACCTTAACAGCAACCTCTTTAAAAAAAGAGTTTTCGATATGACTAAACCAACCTGCCCTAAGATAGAACTTCTCAACTGAGCTTTTTGAATATTCTCCAACATTAAAAATAAAGTAGCTAACAGGGAAAAAAGCATACAGAACAACTTTGTCAATAGCAGATATTATCTTGAATTGAATCTTTAGAGTGATTGATGGCTTTTTGTTTCTTTTCCCCAAAACCTCAAAGCGTCTAATCATCTCCTTTTTGCTTGGAATCAAAAAGAGGATTATTAATATGAAAACTATTGCGGAGGCACTATACAGATAAGGTTTGCTATAAAAAATCGAATTATCATCAAGGTCATTCCAATTGACAAAGAAATGCGAAACCGACAGAAAGTCATTTGTGTTGCTAAAAGCAAAATGAACAAAAAGAATCGAAAAGACAAAAGAAACAAGCAGGTATGCCCTATTCTTCCATTTTAATATCTTGTTTTGTTCTGCTCTTCTGTTTTCTATATTTCCATAATCGCTAGGTTGCATAAAACCCATTTTTCTTCCTTATACTTTTTCTATATTGTCAAATCTGCGAACAAAGACATTTTTTGCCTCGCCGCCTCTATAAAAAGATTGAATAAACACCTGATCGTCCTCTTCATTTCCTAGTAATAACAGGGCGAAACCATTGGCAAAGTTTCTTATCATTTCCGGATTGAATGATTTTTCTGCTTGAATATCGACCTCTGCTGTTTGGCTCCAATTTCCACTAGCGTCTTTTTGCAACTTCGGAAGTTCTGTTTTTACCTCTGAAATCATTGAAGAAACCCACTCAATCGTTTCTTTATCCTCTGACTTTAATATCCATTTTGTTGTATTACCAAGATTTTTCTCCTGAGAAGTAACATTGTCACCACCTGCCTTCAAGTCGGCATATACCTGCGTTGAAATCGCCATAGAGACAGACAGAGCACGAAGCTGTGCCAAAAGCGTATCGATACCATCAACGGGGTAGGCACCATACTCATCGAGAATTACAAAAGTAAAAGGCTTTGGTCGTCTCACATCTTTATAAATATTAGCAAGCGTTTTATGGATAGAGAGCTGGTCTCCCCCTAGTGCAATAGCTGCTATCTCTCTAATTGTCATAACTATCATCTTTCCCAAGATTTCAGTTTGGGCTGGCTGTAATTCAAGAGGCGGAAGCAAAGCGTAAAGGAATTTGTTCTCCCTCATCATTTTCTCTGGCTTGATCTCTGGCTTTGATTGCCCAAAGATGTGCTTATACATAGAGAAGATACCTTCCAGCGTGTCCCACTGCTGTTGAGCATAATTATGCTGCATAACCGCGTCTGCCGGCGGGTTTTCTGCATTGCCGCCTTTGTCTTTATGAAATGCCTCAACAAGGTCTTTTATTTGCGTCTGCTTCACACCATAACTCTCAAGGTTGTGTTCTATGTAAAAATCTTGAATCGCTCCCCCATCTTCCTTTAATGTCTCTTGGAGATCTATATAATAGTGCTTAATATCAATCATTTTTAAAGCGCCATCTCCCATGAAGCACTGATTGTTGTTTTTTACAATGGCATACAGTGTTCTTCCTACAATATTAATAATAGGCGCGTATTGATTCCATATTTTTGTAATAAAGCTATACAAAAGAACATAACAGTTGGAGTAGATCTCTTTAAGGTCAACAAAATCAACTCCTATTTCTTTTTTAAATATTCCAGCTTGACTAGGATTCTGGGTGATATACTCAACTGATTTTTCTATCTCTATAAGAAAAGGGTGTATTGTCGTTGTTTTAATTGTTGATATCTTACTTGACAATATTTGACTGTTTCTAATCATTTCTGAAATGTCTTTCGCCATACATTGCATAACAAGCGTGTTGAAAAAATAGTTCTGAATAGATGAATTTGAAAAGATCATCTCAACACTAAACCCTTCGTTGAAGAATTTATTTCTAATATATATTGTATTTGTAATAGGAAATAACATTGCTTTACCGCGTTTAAAAAAGTAGTCAGCGTTACCTCCGCCCTCTCCTCCTCCAGCAAGAGAGCCTAAAAATTCTACGATCTTGATCGGGTGCATAATCGTAATTGGAGAGAATGTGTTCGATTCTCCAAGCTTCTCCGCCTTCAAGAAATTCAATGTATAATTACTTGTCTCTCTTCTTGCTCTAACGGCCTGAGACTGAAACTCTCTATACATATTTTCATCTGATTTTCCATCTGAAAAAATAAGGCCTCCGCCCATCTTTAAAACATCATCGGAAATAGAGCGAACACCCTCAGTTTTCCCTGAACCGGTTTTTCCAATAAGTAAAAAATGTGTGGTAAGGAGATTTTTTTGAAGCCCAACATGTCTATATCTTTCTCTCTCTGCTTGGAATCTCTGTTGCATTTTTGCAAGCTGTTTTGTCCCCTCTTGGCTATCATCTTTTACTGCCGCAATATGCTCTTGCAGCTCTTCTGGGAAAACCTGATATCCAACAACGGTTAAAACCTCTCTTGATGCTTTTGGCGCAAATATTGAGATATATTTCTTTAGCCTTCTACTGTTGAAAAAATACTCATCAAACAGCTCAGTCCAGATATATATAAAAGACATCAACAATGCAGTATAAAAAAATACAGGAGAGATGAATAAAAGCGGAATAAGATAAAAAAATATCTTAAATCGGAATCTTTGTTTAATAATGGAGAATTTTAGATTAGATTTATATTTAGAGTTGTATGAAACATAATCATGTGTTTCATGTCTTTTTATAAAAGTAGCCATTGATTAATTACCTTTTTCTGTTTTCTTTAAGAAGATAGTCATTTATCGTTACTTGATTGTCAATAATTGTTCTTTGGAGCTGTATGTAAAGCAAAAGAGCATCACTGTTGCTTAATAGCATATCTCCTGCTTGAGCGATATTCGATGAGGTTTTTTCAAGAAGCAGTGCTTTGGCCTTATCTAGTTTTGACATAAAGAGAAATGCCGACTGCCCATATTGTCCAAACTTTTTTTCTTCCTGTATCAATGATGAGGTCGTGCCTGTTAAAAGCTGTGCATTGTTTCCGCTCATAGATGCAATACTTTTGCTCATTAACATAAACATACATGCTTCTCTTTCAGTAAAATCCAGCTCAGTTGCGGTCGGACATTTAAAATCTGGTATGGACGACATATCAAACGAATAAGCACTGCTGGAAAATACAAAAAAGATTAAAACGAAGGAGCGTAAGGCTTGTAAAACCATTCGACATCTCCTTCATAGACGAACTTGCATCCGATTGAGCCTCCGTCATACATGATAAACATCATATAGTCCGTGGTGTGTTGCAAGACATTTTCATCTCTTTTATCAAGATGCTTAAATACTTTTATGATATCCTCTTTTAATAATGCTTTTTCACTAGGTGGAGCAACAAAGATTTTTGTGCCGATCTCTTTCGCAATCGCCTCCGGTATGTCGTTAAGTTGTTGTGTAATGAATATCAATCGTCCGCCATATTTTCTGAGCTCCTTAGATGCTGTCGTCAACATCTTTGCAAAAATAGGGTAGTCAAAGAAATTGTGAGCTTCTTCTATTATGAAGAAAGTATCTATCGGCTCTTTATATTCCGCTAAACGTTTCTTTGCACTCTCTTTTAACATCTTGATCCACTTTTTCATAATCAGCCAATAAATAACACAAAAAGATGCAGGAGTCTCTTTTAGTGAATCGAAATCAATATGAAAAAAATCATAATCCTTACTCTCTTTTGAATTGCTATGAAACTCCAAAAAGTAATAAGAGCTCAGTGTCTTTAGCTTTGTTCCGAGCTCAGATAATATCTTTCTGTCCATTTCACCATATTCTGTAATATTCTTCTCTGTTCCTATGGCAGTTAAAACATCATTTAAAACGGGCTTCTTTAAAAAATCATACTCATCTGATAGCTCTGAAAATTGCGTATTTAGATTGTAGCCTTTGCTTAGAAGCTCTCTTAGGAGATCTTTGTATCCATTTTTTTCTTGCAGAATCGATAATGGATAATTATAATAAGTGTTATTAACTAAAAGCTTTGTGACTATTTTTCTAAAAAAGTCCTCTTCAATACCGTCAAGTATAGGACTATTTTTTGTCTGTAATGCAAAGTTCACGATACCAACAAGATAATCCAAATCCTCTGTAAGCACTCTTCCATGTTTTACTTCAATATCAAAAAGCGAGAATCGAAGCTCATCGATATTCGCCTCGGATGACATCACTTGCTCCGGATGAGCATTTTTAACTGCTTGCAATAATCTTCCCGATGTATATCCAACATCAGCATAGCGAAGTTTTATTTGCCCTAGTCTCTCCGCCTTTGTCTTCTCTTTGTTTAGGCCTATCGCAAGTTCCATCATTTTTATGACTTGACGAGACTTACCAGATCCGTTTCGCCCAATTACAATACTATGAGGAGAGCTTGCAACTTCTCTAAAATTATAGTTCACAAAATCGCCACAAATATCTCTTCCCCAAAAGAAAGATATATTTTTTTTCGACACTTGCTTTTTCTTTGCAGTCTTAAAAAACTTCTCCGCAACACTTGTCTCAACAAGGCTGTCAAAATCCATATCCCTTGACAAAAACAGCGTCTTAGACATGACACTACTGCCCGTTAAGATATTTTCACTGAAATTAATTCCAAGTTCATTGCTAATAGAGGATATTTTGTGTTTTGTGTCATCAGTTAGAAATAAAAAAGCATTTGCCACACAAACGGACTTCATAATAGACTCTGAGAGTTCTTTGTCATCTTCATTTATAATAGAGTCACATATTTGGGCATACTCTTTATCTCCAAATTTTGCGACACTTTGATGTTTTTTTAGCACACTATTGACAACGCTTGTTCTAAAATCAAATCGAACCGTAAAGACTCCCTCCCAATCCCCTTTGAACAGCTCTGGCAATGAAAGCGTTTCTTTTCCTGTAAAACTTGTCGCCTGATAGATAGTGCATTTGCTAAGAATATTTGCAGCGGCATTTTGAATTCTGGCTTTAAACTTTCCGTTAATGTTTTCGATCGCTGGAGGAGTAAAAAAATCTTCTTGAAGTTCAGATGAGATTTGCCTGTTGTCACTTGTGATTTTATAATCGGTTGCCAAGTACATATCGTAAATTGATGAGATAACATCATCTCCGCTCATCGTTTCGATAGAAAATTCAGATGATATAATACTTAAAGGCTTTTGCGAATAACTAAACACATAGACTGCTTTGTGTAGATCTCTACTGACAATAGATACAAAGACCTCCCCATCTGTTGAATACTTAAGCTCTTTTACAAAGTGCTCAAAATTATCAAAAGAAAGTTCTCTATTGCTTGTTCCTTCAAGTTTTATTCCGTATAGCTTATGTCTCCCAACAAGATCAAGCCAGACGCAATCTTCTTCTATTTTAAAAA
Source organism: uncultured Campylobacterales bacterium (assembly GCA_964426645.1). Lineage (GTDB taxonomy): Bacteria > Campylobacterota > Campylobacteria > Campylobacterales > Sulfurospirillaceae > CAYRRJ01. The sequence goes on from CAYRRJ010000028.1 coordinate 7,350, forward strand.
TATTTATTGCTTTGAGAAATTCAAGTCTCTCGAAAAAAGAGATTGCTTTTCCAAAAGCACTATCGAGCAAATCACAAACACCCATATTCAAATGACCTTTTTTATATTTTTAGTCATTATAGAATATTTTATTATTAAAATTAAGAAACTTAGGAGTTCTCTTGAATGAAGTTGTTGATTATGTCGATAAGCATTTGCTTTTTCTCTTTTGAAAAAGACTCTAACTTACTGTTTTTTATATAAACCTTATCTCTTTCAACTTTAACAATATCTTCTTGTGCACCATTAAGCAGGCTGTTAAGAATTTTTTTTGACTCTCTAACAGTCAGCGACTTGTTTAGGATTTTTCTATAAACAGGAAGAATGTATTCGTCATAAGCATCTGCTAAAGAGATATTTTTTTTCATACTTATTTTTTTTGCATTTGCTTTAATTGAGATAAGAATTTCCAAATTGATACTCTTGCCATTCATTTCATTTGTAACAATTTCAGAATGTAGAGAATTGAACGACATAACCTTCTTGATTTGATGAACAGGGATAATTCCATCAAAGTATTCCGACAATTGTGAATATGTTTTAATGCCCTCTTCTTTCATTATTTTTTGAAAAAAAACATATAGCTCAAAATTAGAGAGATTAGCTCTTGAAACATTCTCAAAAAGGCTCATTTTGATTAAATCTTTTTTATTTACATCGCTTGAGTGTATTAGCGCAGGAATCTTTTTTAATCCTGCTCTTTTTGCTGCTCTATATCTTGTTTCGCCAGCAACAATTTGATATTTCCCATTAGGTTCCTCAACAACAATAATATTTTGCAAGAAGCCATCTTTTTTTATGCTTTCTGCAATTCTGCTAATCAAGCCGTCATCAAAACTTTTTCTGGCTTGATATTCAAATGGCTTTACAATATCATCTATATCAATTTCAACAATTCTCAAAGCTTCTTCTTCTTTTTTCATTGCTATTAAAAATACCTTATTCCACTTCTGTAATTTTCAGAATCTTCTCAATCAGCCTTTGCACTTCTTTTTGCTTTTCATTACTAAGTTTTGATAGATTTATTTTAGAGAGTTTCTTTATGCTATCATTTTCCGATTCCGACTTCGGCATCAAGCTCTTGACATATTGAACGGTCTCTCTTTTACTATATCCTTCTGAAAGAACCTTGTCAATAGCTTTTTTTAGCACATCTTCGTCTTTTATTTTATTAAGTATCTTGGCATTTGTGTATGAAATCCTTCCAGAGCTCAACTCTTTTATTAAAAGTTTGTTGAGGTTCAACATGGCCAATCTATCAACAAGTGTATTTACTGAGATCTTTCCTGTTTTTTCAAGAAGGGCAGAAATCTCATTGTATTCTCTAAGCTCATCACTGTTTAAATCTTTAATATTGTGAGCGTTATAGTTTTTAAATCTTCTTAACTTTTTCAACACTTCATCTTGTGAAGCGCCAAGTCCAACAGAAATATAGTCAATAAGAGCCAAAGTCTCATCATAGATACTCACATTCTCTCGCTGTATATTTTCCGTAATCATCATAAGTATTGCTTGCGAATCAGAAACATCCTTTAGAATAATTGACGGTATTTTAGTTTTGCCAAGAATCTTAAACGCTTCTAATCTTCTAAAACCTACAATTCTCTCGTATCTTCCATTTTCTTTTTCTCTTACAATAATGGGATATGTGAGCCCTTCTGACTTAATAGAGTCTGCAAGTTCAACAATGGTTGACTTGTCTATAAATTTTCTATCGTGATACTGAGGAGATTCAATACTATCAATATCTAGTTCGATGAAATCTTTTCTTGACTCTAATATTTCTTTTTCTAAATTATGCTGTGAGATATTTTTTCTCTTTGGTTTTATAGCAGCCATAATTACTCCCCTTTTTTACTAATTGTATCTGTGATTTTTTTTGCTATTTCCGCCAAAAGAAGCAATATATCTTTTTTACCTGAATCAAACTGCTCAACATAGTCTTGTATAAAATATCTATACGATTGCGCATTTGAGAAAACGGAGCGCTCTGGTATCTCTTTTAACAATACAATATTGATTTTTCCAACATGCTCCCTGCTTTTGATAAAATCAATATATGAAGTTTTTATTTCCGATAAAACTTCTTTGTCATCTTTTTTTCTCTTATCGTAAATTGTTGGCAACACGAAAAGATTATCATAGCTTGTTCCATAATCCCCTATTGTTTCATCGATTATCTTAATGAACTCATTTGCTCCTGCGATAGAGTTTGTTTTCGTTTGTATCGGAATAATTAATGAATCAGATGCAAGAAGTACATTTTTAAAAAGTGTTGATACACTAGGGAGGCTATCTATAATTACATAGTCATACTCTTTTTTGATTTTATTTAAAAAATTCTTCAAAAGTAGATCTTTCCCGCCAGCAACACTTTCCGCAGCAAAACTTAGACTATTCCCCGGAGAAGGTATAAAATGCAATTCATTAATTCTAACTTTACTTCCTTGACCTTCTTTTACAATATCTGTAACGTCTATCGGGTATATTTCTTCTCTGTTGAATATTTTTAAAATTGTATTTTCTTTAAAATATTCATCAAGAAAATCCTCATCATAGTGAGAGTACAGATCAATAAGCTCTGTTAGTGTTGCCTGACCGTCAAAATCAATCAGAAGAACTTTATTGTCTTTTGCTAATTCTCTAGCTAAAGATGATGCTGTTGTAGTCTTAGAGACACCGCCTTTCTGATTGATTAAAGATAACACAATCCCTTTTTTTTCTCTGCTCATAGTCAAATCCTTTTTTCTAACTTTCCGGAAATATAATTTTATTTTTTTGCTTTTTTATTTGAAAAAATAACGACTTTTTCAATCTAACTTTCCGGAAAGTTAGATTCTATAAAAAGCTTATTTTCACAAAAAGCTCAAATAATGTTTCAGTAAAAACAATTATTCAATGAAAGAATCTTAGCATTTTGCACTTTTGTATTTTAAGAAACTTTCAAAAAATAAGCTGTTTGGAACTAAAATTATAGCATATTTTCTAAGTTGTCCGGAAAGTTAGAAAAGTTCTTGTCGAACTTTTTTTTGGTAAGCTTTGTCTTTTTTACAAAATAACTTTCCGGAAAGTTA
>CAYRRJ010000029.1:0-8329 GCA_964426645.1 uncultured Campylobacterales bacterium
TACAAAAATATCTCATTTTCAAATCTGTCAACTTTATAAAACTTCAGTGAGCCTTCCAGTATATAAAAGAGTGTATCATCATCGTCTCTTTCATAAAAAAGTATATCTCCCTTTGCATATTTTTTAATTTTACTGAACTTGGAAATTTCTGTAACTGTATCTTTATGAAGTGATTTAAAAAGAGGTGTATCAGCAAGTCTATCCAGCATAATACTCTTCCCATCTTTTTATATCATCTGCAAAGTATTTGATTCTTACTTTTTTAAACTCTCTTGAGGAGTATAGATAAAGATTACTTTTGTACTCTATCTCGCTCTCTATCTCTTTAACTATATTATCCGTCTCCTCTTTGGTTTTTCCATGAACCATAGAGAAGAGATTGTATCGCCAGTTTTCAAATTTCGGTCTTAGATAACAATGACTTACGGCTCTAAAAGATGCCACTTTTGCTCCTATCTCTTCGGCATTCTTTTCATCTATATCCCATACCACCATGGCATTTGCACTAAATCCTGCTTTTCTGTGAGCCAAAATAGCAGCAAATCTTCTCATAACTCCGGCATCTCTCAACTCGTTCAAAATTTCAAAAAACTCTTTATAATCTATACCGATTTTTCTAACTGTATCTTTAAAAGGCTCTTTGGTTATCTTTATATCTTCCTGAGAATATTTTATAACTTTTTTATGCAATTCATCAAGGCTGATATCTTTATAAACTCTTTTTTTGATTTTCTCTTTTTTAGAATCTTTACCGGTAGTATCTAGTTTAACCATTATCTTAAAAAGTTTTAAAGTTGGTAAAATAATATAATCTTTGGCATTTGTCAGTTTTGCCAACAGTTTAACACTGTTTTCAAGCCCAAGCAGACTATTTTTTGGAATTGCTATAGTAAACCATATATTAAACTGATGATTTCTCTCATAATTATGAGAAATTCCGGGATGAGAATTTAAAATCTCTACAGCCTTGCCAATATCCTCTTTATCAACTTCAAAAGCAACTAAAGAAGATTCATATCCCAACCTTTTGGTATCAAATATCGCTGAAATCTGTCTTATAATACCTCTGTTTTTCTCTTCTTGAACAATTTTTATAACCTCATCTTCGGATACAGAAAAATTTTTTGCTATGTAATCGAAAGGTCTTTTAACCAATGGAAAATTTTTTTGTAATTCATATAGTATTTTATCTCTCATATAAGTATTTTATCTTCTAAAAGCTTTAAATCAAGTAAGATTGGATAAAATATTCTTATGAACTATTTTCCATTGTATTTAAAACTGGATAACAAAAAGATACTAATAATTGGCGGCGGTAAGATAGCTACAGACAAACTTAAAAAAATACTGCCTTTTACATCAAATATAACGGTTGTATCGACCGATTTTACACAAGATATAGAAAATCTTGCAGAATCAAACAGAGTAAAACTTATTAAAAAAAAGTATAAAAAAGGAATGATAAATCAATTTGATATAGTCATATCTGCTATAGATAACATAACTCTTCAAAAAGAGATATTCTATGAATCAAGAGACAAAAATATACTCGTCAACAGTGTTGATTTACAGGAGTGTTGTGATTTTATATTTCCATCATACATAAAAGAAGAAGAATTAATAATCTCAATCTCAACATCCGGGACATCTCCGGCAATAGCAAAATATTTAAAAAGATTTATACAAAAAGTACTTCCAAAAGATTTAAAAAATTTTCTAAAAGAGATGAAAGACTTAAGAAACAGTCTTTCAAAAGGAAAACAGAGAATGGAAATACTGGAAAAAAAAGCAGAAGAGTTTTTTAAAAATTAATTGAACCCTCTGAATAATTATCAACTTTCTTTATATTCTCCAAACCATTTGAGTTTATCTCTCAATCTTACAACTTCACCAACTACAATCAAAGCCGGAGTAGGCAAATCTTTTGCAGCTTCCGTTATATTTTCCAAGGTAGATACCACTACTTGCTGAGTAGGCAAAGTACCATGAGAAATTACAGCTACCGGATAGTTTTTCGGCTTTCCTGCTTCTATGAGTTTTGAACTTATTTTGGAGAGATTGTGAAGTCCCATCAAAAACACTATGGTATCGTCACTTCTTAGAGATTCCCAATCTATTTGAGAGGTTTTCTTACCTTTTGCTTCGTGTCCTGTTATAACTTTAAAAGAAACAGCAACTCCTCTGTTAGTTACTGGAATCCCGGCATATGCAGGAACACTTATAGAAGACGTGATTCCGGGAATTATCTCAAACTCCACTCCTCTTTCTTTGAGATAAAGCCCCTCTTCTCCTCCTCTTCCAAAAACAAAAGGATCTCCTCCTTTCAATCTCACAACAGTTTCGCTTTGGAGTGCTTTTTGGTATATAACTTCATTTATCTCATCTTGGGGAAGTGTGTGGTTTCCCTCTTTTTTACCTACATAGACAAATTCACAACCGTTTTTTGCCTCTTTTAAAATTTCGGGATTTGCCAATCTGTCATAGATAATAACATCTGCCATCTTTATAACTTTTAGTGCTTTTAGAGTCAAAAGCTCTATATCTCCGGGACCTGCACCTGTTAGATAAACTTTTCCCATACTACCTCTTTAAATCATATATAAATATTCCGGACGGCTTTTTAACACCCTCTATATACCCTTTTATTTTCCAATTTGTCGTATCTATCAAACCGACTTTGTTTGTAGAATTAACTGAGACATAAAGAAGGGGTAACTCTTTTGACCACCTTACATGTAAGACTTTGCCGTCAAATTTGTACTGCTTTATAATTTCAAGGCTTTTTGTATCTATTATCTCAATTACTGGAAAATCTTTGCCACTAAAAGTAACTGCCAGATACTTCTTGTTTGGAGATAGACTTGTAAAAACAGGAAGTCCTTTTACCGTGATATTTTTTACAAATTTGAAATCTTTTGTATAGACAAGCACTTTATTGTCGCCAACCGCCGGAATAAAAACTCTATCGTCACTTATGGACCAAAACCCGAAATGAGGAACTTTAAGTACCGGTTTATTGTTATTAGCAGTAATTTTAATCTTTTTATAACTCATATCTTTGAGATTCAAAACACCAAAGTGCTTACTCAAGAAAAATCCGCATATATAGTTACCATCTTTTATCATAGCATCAAAAGGCATTTTGCCTATTTTGTCAAACTCTCTGAAAAGTCTAAAACCCACTTTTTTAGATCTGTCTCTTTTATAGACGCTAAGTCTGTCACTATCCATCTGTACAAAAACCAGATAATCTTTATATATCTTTATACCTACATTTTTACTGCCTGTTATTATTTTTTGCAAAGGTTTTAAATCTCTTGAGAGTATATCTACACTCTTATCGTCATAATTTGCCACGGCTACGAAATCTTCTCCTATGACAAAACCGATAGCACTCTTGCTTGTTTTATACTCCGCTTCTATCTTTAGAGTTTTTGGAGAGAATTTTGTTACATATCCGTCTCTGCTTATAAGATACGCGTCACTATCTCTAAACTTCATAACTCCATGGTTCATATTGTGAACGCCCTCAATTCTGTTTGAGAGTTTCAAATCATCAATTACCGCGATAGAGGAACTTTCTCTCTCTACTACAAATACTCTCTCTTTAGCAAACATCCCTATTACCAAAAAACTTATAACCAACAATAATTTCATCAATTCTCCTTTATATAGCAACTAGGATCCTCAGCCCAAAGATTCCCGTAAATCGCATATGCTCTGCTTCTGCTTCCACCGTTGCAGATATCCAAAAATTTACAATTTTCACACTTACCGCTTATTTTTCTAGGATACTCTCTTAGCCTATCGAGTAACTCGTTACCACTCCAAATCTCTTCAAAATCCTCTTCCAAAATATTTCCCACACTAAAAGGAAAGAAAGGGTCCGGTTTAACTTCACCTTCAGGATTTATATTTAAAAGTTTTCTCCCGGCACTGTTTCCACCCCACTTTTCAAGCCTTTTTATCATCTCATCTTTAAAATTTGGATACTCTTTTGAAAATCTCTCTAAAAAAACTATAGCATCCATCTCCATATTGCCCGTTACTATCTCTATATCTATACTGTTTTTATAATACTCAAAAGCTTTGTCTATTATAAAATTAACCGCCTCTTCTCTTTGGCTTTTTGTTATATCCATCTTTAGATTATCCAACCCTCTACCACTATAAACTAGATGAGATATATAAACTTTCGGTATATTTTTACTCTCGGCAAGTTCAAAAATAAACGGCAAATCTTTCAAAGTATCTTTCGTAATGGTAAATCTTATACCAACTTTGGTGAGATGAAAACTGTTTAGGAGTTCAACTGCTTTCATAGACTCTTTGAAGCTACCTTTTAAGCCTCTAAAGTAGTCATGAGTCTCTTCACTTCCATCTATACTTATGCCTACATAATTAAAAGTATCTAGTATCTTTTGGGCATTGGACTTTTTTACATACAGACCGTTTGTAGATAGATAAGTGATAATTCCAAGCTCTTTTGCACGATTTGCAATATCAAAAATATCTTCTCTTATAAGAGGTTCTCCTCCACTAAAAATTATAAACTTTACTCCACTGTTTTTGAGTTTAGGAAGAGTATCCATAATCACTTCGGTAGAGAGTTTATCTTTCTCATCAAGCCCTGATTTTGAGTAACAGTGCAGACAAGAGAGATTACATCTGTTTGTAAAATTCCATATAGCTATACTTCCGTTTAACTCTCTTTGCGGTTTTCCCTCTACTACACTACTTAATAAATTACTGAGTCTAAACACTACTTTTTATCCTTGTATCTTAAAATATAATCGCTTATCGATTCTAGTTCATACTGATTAAGTTTGAATTTCGGCATCGCATTTCTTTTATAACCAAAAACTTTAGAAACCTCATCAGGATTGTTTATCATTCCCATTATCTCCTCTTTGGTTCTTTTGTTTGCAATCTGAGTAAATGAAGGACCAAAAGCCTCACTTGTCTGGTGGTGACATCCCCAGCACTTCTCTTTGAAAATCTCCTCTCCAAATAACATAGGATAAAATCTTCTGTTTTTATTTATAAAGTTGTATTTTCCAACAGGGATATCCGCAGGATAAGAAACTATTTTTTCAAGAGTATCCGTATCCCAAACCTCGATAGAGCCGTCATGTTCGTAGATACTAAGATATGTGTATTTTCCATCCCCGCTAAATTCCGCGTGAATATACTGCTTCCCTTTTATGGGAGTCATTTTCTTGATAGAGTAGTCATCCTTGTTTACCAACACCAGCTCGTCACTTCCGTTATCTATCCACAGATAAGGAGTTGCGGGATGAGTTTTGACAAAAAATCCATCTCCTCCTATATCGATTTTCTTCACAAAATCCCAGTTGTACATCTTCCAAATAGTTATATAAGAACTCCTAAGATGCGGAGTCGCAAAGTAAAAATTTCCGTCTTTGTAAAAATAGGTAGCAGAAAAGAGATGAGGCATACCTTTCATCTTATGCTCATACACCTTTTTTAGAGTATCTATTTCATAGACTCTCAAAACTTTGCCTCTTCTTGCCGTTGCTATTATGTATTTGTCAAACGGATCTATAAAAAAATCCTCTATTGGCTCATCTATATCTTTATATTTTAGTTTTAGAGTTTTCGTATCTACATATCCTACTTTTGGCTTATCTCTGTAGGTAAAAATAGCTTCATCTTTAGTATAAAGCTCATAAAGCGCACTTACTTTGCCCTCTAATTTTTGAACTCTTTTTACATGTAAGTTTTTCGTATCGAAAACCACCAACTGTTTAGGAAGCAGACAAGTTACAAATCCATACTTTCCGTCACGACTAAGTGAGACATTTCTAAGATTGATACAGGCTCTAAACTTAGCCTCCACTCTTCCGTTTTTCAAAGAGTACTTTTCTACATATCCATCTCTTGTAGGAACAAAGATATTTTCAGCTTTTGGAAATTGATACTTTATACCTCCATGAACATTTTTGAGAGGGAATTTATCCAGTATTTTATCTTTTTCCATTATCCACACATATCCGCCGTCTCTCTCGACTACAGGCATAACATCTTCTATATCTTTTATACCTATATCTTTTTTTGGATTATGAAAAATTTGCGTAGATTTTTCTATATCTTTTTTATCCCATTTTATATTTTTATCAAGAGATCTTTTTATGTATCTAGCAACTTTGATAAGCTCAACCATACTCAAATGCTCAAATTTTGGCATCAATGTTTGTGGAAATCCGTTTTTTATCTTCTTGGCAAGTTGGCTAAGAGTTCTGTACCTTCTTAGGGTTTTACCAAACAGAGGAGGACCCTCTAGTCCTATTCTATCTTTGTGGTGACACACTGCACACTGTTGCATATATATCTCTTTTCCCACATCCCTCTTTTTTAAAACTTCCACATCGTGTCCGCTAGGAGATAAATTTACCTGCAAATCCTCATTTTTAATAGGCTTTTTAATGTATCTTGAGACTTTTATAAGTTGTACAAAGTTCAGTTTTGAGCTATTTTTGTCAAGTTTTTTACAATTTTTTCGAATCTTAAACGACAAATCCGAAAGAGTTTTGTAATCTTTCAAAGATTTACTGTATATGGGATAGTCTTTAACACCAAGTCTGTGAGAACCGTGACACTTTTTGCAATTTTTCTCATAAATCATTGCATCGTAATCTTTTTTTATCAAAGAATTAAAAACATTTTCACTTACAATATCCGCAAATATATTTATCATAAACAAAAACAACAAAACAATAATTTTCATAACTTTTAATCCTTTGATAAAATAAGATTATGGCAAAATTATACTACACCAAGGTTAAAAAACCTTGGTGTAAAAAGAAGATTAGTATATATCTCCCATTGTATTTGTAACATTAAACTTACCTGTTGGGGTGATAAGTCTTTTATCTTGAATAACATCTTTTATTTTGAGAGTTTTAGAGTCAATTACAAGTATAGGTGTTGCAGTTTTTTTGTTACCCCAGATACTTGTCCAAACTTCACTTCCGTCAGCATTAAACTCAAAATGTACAGGACCTCTGGCCTTGATTTTAGGGTCTGAAGACTTCAAGTACTTTTTAGGAATCGGTATAGTCTTGACAACCTCTAAAGTATTTTTATCTATAACATAGATTTGAGTTTGAAGCTCTCTAACAGGATTCAAAGGTCTATCTGCAAAAATATAATCGCAATTCGGATGAGTTTTTATGAAAAGGTTACCACCACCTTCTCCAGGTAGATTAATCTTTTTAACAACTCTCCACGCATTATCAGGATGATTTTTAGGGTCAGTCCCGATTGCAACTATATCATTACTTCCTATATGACCTGTAAGCCATACAGGACCGAATTTTTTAGAATTTACATTTGCTCCACGTCCAGGATGAGGTTTGACACCCTGAGAAGGAATATTTGCTACAAGCTTACCCTCTACCGTATCAATTACGGAGATTATATTTCTGGCATTCGCAGCATCCATAAAGTATCTCTTGGTACTGTCCCAACCACCATCATGCAAAAATCTCTCAGCCTCTACCATTTTGATAGTAGGATTTTTTACATCTGTATAGTCATATAACCAAACCTGTCCGGTCTCTTTGATATTGATAACCCACTCTGGTTTGTGATGATTTGCAATAATAGCAGCAACTCTAGCTTCTCTAGTAAATACTCCCTCATCGTAAGTATAACTAGCAGTTGAAATCTGCTTCAAAGGCTCAAGAGTCTTACCATCAAGTGTTACGATGGAAGGTGGCCAGTAACAACCCACTACCGCATATTTACCTTCATATCCAGGATATTTTGAAGTATCTATACTTCTAGCATCATTACATACTCTGATTTCAGCAACATTTTTAGGAGTCTTCATCCAAAGGTCAATTACGGAAGCTTTACCATCTCTTCCGATAACATACATATATCTTCCGTCTTTTGAACTTCTAAGGATGTGAGTTGCAAAACCTGACGGCACAACTGAAACTATATCTTTTTTATCTCCGTCAATTATAGCAATTTTTCCTATATCTCTAAGAACTACACCGAAGTAATTTTTCCAGTTTCTTGTAGTTTCAGGTCTGGTAGGTCTTTTATCTACAGGAACCAAAACTTTCCAGCTTTTTTTCAAATCAGCCATAGATTTTTCAGGCGGTTGAGGAGGATTGATTTGAACATATTTGGCCATCAACTTGGTCTCTTCTTTTGTCAATTCTCCTGATTTTCCCCATCCTGGCATACCACCGGTTGTACCATTGTATATAATAGCTTCCAAACCAGCTGTTCCGATAGCTTTTGTTCCGTGAACATTACCCTTTTGTCAGTATGTGACTCAGGCCTGATCCAAGGA
>CAYRRJ010000029.1:8341-9706 GCA_964426645.1 uncultured Campylobacterales bacterium
TAGCTTCCAAACCAGCTGTTCCGATAGCTTTTGTTCCGTGAACATTACCCTTTTTGTCAGTATGTGACTCAGGCCTGATCCAAGGACCCAATGCACCTTTTCTAAGCATTCCGTGACAACCCGCACACCTATCAAAATAGATTTGAGTTGCTTTTTTCATTTCCGCTTTACTAAGTGTTATTTCTCCCGCTTGTAACCCCGCGGTTACAACAGACGCAACAGCAAGTAAACCTAATGCTCTGTTTAACTTCATCTTTCCTCCTTAGAAATTTGATGATGGTTTTTAATCCACCATACACTTGAAGAGTAAATAATACTACTATTTTCAAGCATATTGTTAAACATTTTAATTAAATCAAATTTCAAAAACCTTGACATTAATCAAAAACAGAAATTTTTATTATAGATTTTATGAAAAACAGGGAAGAAAGTTACAATTTGAATTAAGGGCATCTCTAAAAAAGAATACTATATAAATCAGATATACCCTTTATAGAGTATTTCCAATGCATCACAATCAACTATATTTATTTCATGTTTTCTGTTTATAGTAATATAACCTATTTTCTTAAATCTTGTAAGAGTCCTTGAAAGAGTTTCCGGAGTAATATTTAGGATATTGGCTATTTGTGTATTTTTAAGCTCTTTGAAAATCTCTCTGTTTTCCACTATAAGCTTGGCTATCTTGGCTTCAGTTGTGAGAATCATCTCTTTATGTATAACATTTGTCAAAATCTTTGCTTTTTGGGAAAGAGATTTGATAATCTGTATAGAGACTTCAGGATTTTTGAAAAAATCCTCACTGAGTTTAGAAAAATCTATTTTTAAAACTTTTGATTTTACTACAGCTTCAGCAGTTGCAGGATAGGGTATATTCTCAAAATTCGCCAACTCCCCTACCAATGAAACCGGGGTAAAACTATGCATAAAAATTTGGTGTCCTTTCAAATCTGTTTTGTAAAGTTTTAAAACACCACTCAAAAGGATATGCATAAAAACTGGTTTATCTCCTTCATAAAAGAGTATATTGCCACTTTTTAATTCAACTAAAGAAGATATACTTTCTATCTTTTTTAAATTTTTTTCATCTATTCCACTGAAAAAATCTATTGTTTTCAAATCCATCTAAAACCCTTTTGGCATCTCAAAACAGAGATGAAGTTTAGTATTTTATGGTATAATCCCTTAAAAAAACCTCTAATACTAAAGGATTTAGATTATGACAGCAACAGAAGAGTCCTCAAACTGCTTACCAAATTTTTTTGTAATTCTCTCTATTCCAATGTTTTTATTTTTAACACTTTTAGGTGCCTATTTTGGCTATATTCCGTTAAAAGTTGAGATACACACCCTCATCACTATAGG
>CAYRRJ010000029.1:9716-10212 GCA_964426645.1 uncultured Campylobacterales bacterium
TATATTTTTTATATTTATATTTTTTATAAAACACAATGCAAACTATGCAGCATGTAATTTCAGAAACTCTTTTTACGAAATAGGCTCAAAGCTTCAGGATTATCTAAACCAAAACTTACTGGATATAAACGGTACAAAAAAATCAATATCCAAAATAGACGATTTCTTGGAAGAATATACACAGGACTTAAGAAACAACAATTTTGCAAGCGTTGCAAACACGGTATTTCCAATGTTGGGAATTTTGGGTACATTTGTAGCTATTGCTATATCTATGCCTGATTTTTCGGTTAAAGACACAGCTTCGCTGGATAATGAAATCTCTATACTTTTAAGTGGTATAGGTACTGCCTTTTATGCTTCCATATATGGTATATTTTTATCACTTTGGTGGATGTTTTTTGAAAAAAGAGGACTAAGCAAGATAGACTATACAGCAAACTACATAAAGACCCTCTATTCAAAATATGTATGGAATAAAACCGAATTGGACAAG
>CAYRRJ010000030.1:0-10117 GCA_964426645.1 uncultured Campylobacterales bacterium
CTAAAGCATCACTAAAGTCACTATGCATATCATATGGTGCGTAACATCAGTTATTTAAATCAGTATATATTATAATAAAAAAGTGTTGTATTTATGATAAATTCAGAAATTTTATCCAGGTTTTTATAGTAAGATAGAGTTTTGTGATTTTTTGGGTATATTTACAGTTAAGAGTCAAGTAGTGTATTGGTAGATGTAAAAATCTTTTATAAATATGATATCGACAAAAAGTGACCAATAAGTTGAGTCCAAAAGGGAACTTATTGGTCATTGGTTGTTATAAGTTAATATGATGTTTATATCGGTAAAACTCTTATATTTTCACTCAGTTTTTCTCTTAAAATGGCTTCTATTGCATAAAGAGTTCCTGTTGAACTGCTGGCACATCCGCTACAGGCACCCAGATATCTTATATATACATCTGTAAAACCGTCTTCTGTATCTCTTATATCCACTATTTCCAGATTTCCGCCGTCCATTATAAGCATTTGTCTTATATTTTCATCTATTACTTTTTCTACTTCTTTGAATTTTTGGACTATTGTCAGGTCTTTGAACTCTACCTGTGTATCTATGGATGTTTTGGCATCTGCTAACTCTTTTAGCTTCTCTTTCTCCATCTCTTCTCTAGTCTCTTTTAGGATATCAACCAAATAGTACTCTCTATCTTCGTGACCTCCGGGTTTGATGCAAGATTTACAAAAAGCTCCGGCTTTTGTATAGTTGGTTATCTCTTCTACAGTTTTTAAATCATTTATTTTGATAACCTCTTTTATTGTGCCTAAACTCACTCTCGCACACTCACAGACTATTATCTCATCTTCAAAACTATCGGCATCCACGCCTTTATATTGGGCTGCAGCTTCCTTTATAACATCATAAGCCATAACAGAACAGTGCATCTTCTGAGGTGGAACGGCTGGAGTGTCAGGGTTGTCTCTCATTGCTTTTTCTACATCTATATTTGTGATTTTAACGGCTTCATCAACGCTCTTGCCTTTACAAAGTTCTGCCATAGTATCGCTACTTGCTATTGCGGTACCACATCCAAAACTCTTAAACTTTGCATCTTTTATGATATCTGTTTTGGGATCAACTGCCCAGTAAAGTCTTACAGCATCTCCACAACTCTCAGCTCCAAAATCGGCAACTATGAGTTTACAGCCCATTTTTTTTGCTTCTTCTTCTGTTATCTCTCCCATATTTTTGGGATTATTCATCAGATCTTGTACTTTTTGAGAGTACTCTTCCCAGATTGAACCGCCTATTAAACTATTTTTTGCCATTTTATTCTCCTATAATCCGCTTTTATGCCAACTTGGTGCATAAGAATATGTGCTTGAGATTTCTCTTAATCTTTTAACCGCTTTGTTTATTACTTCTATCGTATAATCTATCTCTTCTTCTGTTGTAAATCTAGAGAGTGAAAGTCTAAGTGCTGTATGGGCAAGGTCTGCTTCAGCGCCTATTGCTTCCATAACTGGATTGCTTTCCAAATCCTCACTTGCACATGCACTTCCTGTGCTTGCTGCAATTCCTGCTTTGTTCAAATCCCAGAGCATAGCTTCCCCCTCTATACCTTTTACGCTTATAAGTATGGTATTTGGAGTTCTTTCTTCTCTATTCCCGACTACAAAAGTATCAGGAATTTTAAGTAATTCGTCTTCAAGTTTATTTCTGAGTCTTTTGACATTACTTTTTTCAAAGTCCAGATTTTCAACTGCCAATTCCATTGCTTTCCCCATCCCTACGATACCGGGAACATTTAGTGTGCCGCTTCTAAGTCCTCCCATGTGTTCACCGCCATGCAGTAGGGAAGTTACAACTTTACCAGATTTTATATATAATCCTCCGACCCCTTTTGGTCCGTGGAATTTATGGGCTGAAAAACTCATATAATCCAACCCCGTATCGCTTACATCTACAGGAACTTTACCTATAGCCTGAGTAGCGTCCGAATGAAAAAGGACACCTTTTTCATTACATATATCTGCTATCTCTTTTACAGGGAAAAGCATACCTGTTTCATTGTTTGCCCACATGATAGTGACCAAAGCTGTTTTTTCGTTGATAGCATTTTTCAAATCATCAATCTTTATAACTGCATTACTGTCAACAGGCAGGTATGTAACTTTTACTCCCAGATTTTCCAAGAATTTACAGGCTGCGATAACGGCGGGATGTTCTACTTCGCTTGTTATGATATGGTCCTTTTCACCATTGAGTATATAATCAAAATATACTCCTTTTATAACCCAGTTGATACTTTCTGTTGCACATGAAGTTATGACTACGTCATCTTCATCTGATGCATTTATACCTTTGTACAGTCTGTCCATGGCAACTCTGAGTGCCGGATGTGTTTCACTTCCAAATTGATGAAGCGAATTTGGGTTCCCATACTTTTCACAGAAGTATGGTTTCATTTCCTCAAATACAACAGGATCCACCATGGTAGTGGCATTGTTGTCTAAATAAACTCTCATTTCTTTTCTCCAGTTTTAATAGGATAAAATTTATCCTAATTGTTTCTTTTCGCGCATAATAGTATTTTTAAGGTTAAATTTAACTTAAATTTAACTTATTATAACTTCTTTTAATTTTTTTAAAGTATCTTCAAATTTCATTATCTCATTAGGTGTTTGAAGCAAAAATTCATTCATCTTCTCTTTTTTGGCTATAGCTTCGTCAAGTTCGGGATCGTTTCCTTTTTCATAAGCACCTATCCTTATAAGAACTTCATTTTCTTTAAGTATAGAGCTTAGTCTTTTAAATTTTGTAGCCATACTCTGATGCTCTTTTGATATAACTTCTCCCATAACTCTGGAAGCACTGTTTTGTATATTGATAGGAGGATATATCCCATAGTCTGTAAGTTCTCTGCTTAAAACAATGTGACCGTCTAGGATACTTCTAGATTGATCCGCTATAGGATCACTCAAGTCATCACCTTCTACCAATACTGTAAAAAATGCTGTAATTGAGCCTTTTCCTTCTTCTTTCCCGGCTCTCTCCATCAGTTGTGGGAGCAGAGTCAAAACCGAAGGAGGATAACCTTTTGAAGTGGGAGGTTCACCAAGTGCCAGTCCTATTTCTCTTTGGGCCATGGCAAACCTGGTAACAGAATCCATCATGAAAAGGACATCTTTACCCTGGTCTTTAAAATACTCTGCTACACTCATAGCACAAAATGCACCATATTTCCTCATCAGAGGAGAGTCATCACTTGTTGCCACTATAATAACTGTATTGCTTAGATCACCACCCAGATTTTTTTGTATAAACTCAGGTACTTCTCTGCCTCTTTCTCCTATAAGAGCAATCACTTTTACAGGAGTGGCAGATCCTTTGACTATCATGCCCATAAGTGTAGATTTACCTACACCGCTTCCTGCAAATATACCTACTTTTTGACCCTTTCCGCAAGTTAATAATCCGTCGATGGTTTTTACTCCTACGGAAAAAGGTTCATCTATCAGTCCCCTTTTCATGGCATCAAGAGGAGGTTTCATGATAGGTGCAAATTTGTCTGTTATGATTTTTTCTTTTCCGTCTTTTGGTCTTATAAAAGGATCTACAACCCTACCAAGTAACTCTTCTCCTACAGGAATCATCATGCCCTGTTCATTTATAAAGATTTTATCACCTATTTTAAAACCTTCCACAAATCCGAAAGGAGATATAAAAAAAGAGTTTTGTTCTATTGCGGTTACCATTCCAAGTTCGCTTTTGTTGTCATGGTTCGATATAATTTTGACAATATCTCCTATGCTTGGTTTAAGTCCTGTGGCTTCTATAGTTGTTGTACTTATTTTTATAATAGTACCAAACAGAGGAGACAAGCTCTCCTTTTTAAGTTTGTTTCTAAGGTGTGTGATAGGCATTAGAATCTTGTTGCCTGAGGAGCATTGATGATATCAAAAAACTCTTTTCTGGTTTCAGGTGTCAAAAAGAGACCTCTCAAAGCTGATGTAGTTGTGTTGGAGTGAGTCTTCTGTACTCCTCTCATTTCCATGCACATGTGTCTTGCCTGTATAACTACTCCTACTCCTTTTGGAGATATTACATCGTGTATGGCTTCGGCTATCTGTTCTGTTAATTGCTCCTGAATCTGGAGTCTTCTTGCAAATATATCTACCATTCTTGGGATTTTTGACAAACCTACGACTTTTCCGTCAGGGATATAAGCCACATGTGCTCTTCCTATGATAGGAAGAAGATGATGTTCACACATAGAGTAAAATTCTATATCTTTTATAAGTACCATTTGGTTGTTGTCACTTTCAAACAAAGCATCATTTAAAACCTGTTTAGGGTCTTGTTTGTATCCCTGCGTCATGAATTCCCATGCTCTGAAAACTCTGTTAGGTGTTTTTGTGAGACCTTCTCTTTGGGGATTTTCGCCTAAAAGTTCCAACATTTTTTCTACCAAAGTTTCGAATTCTTTCTCTTTTGACATAGTTTTTTTACCTTTACATGTAAGTGTAGTTGTCAAATTCTATCTCTTTTTAGCTTTTTGCTTAATAAATCTCTTCTGTTAAAAAAGAATATATAGTATATAAAGCAAAAATTTGATATATTAAAAGAAATTTTTCTTAAATAAAGGGAGTATATGCAAATAGATGTTAAAAAAACCAATGACGCAAATGCGGTAATTGATGCCAAAATATCAAAAGAGTTATTGGATAAGAAAGAGGACAAGATTGCAGCAGTAGCTGCTAAAAGTATGAAAGTTGATGGTTTTAGAAAAGGCAAAGTTCCTCCTCATGTTGTAAAAGCCAGAATGGGTGAACAAATCAAACAGGATGCGGAGCAGGAAGCTCTTAAAGAACTTTTTGACAAAGCACTAGAAAAACTTGATGCAAAATCTTCTGATGTTGTAGGTGAACCTCAGATAACAAAATTTGAAAAGAAAGATGACGGAATAGAGGTAGAAGTAAAGGTTTCTTTCAGACCGGTTGTTGTTATAGAAGGTTATGAAGAATTGGTGCCTGAGTATAAAACTCCTAGGGTTACAAAAAAAGAGATTCAGGCAAGAATAGAAGAGATGATGAAGCTTAGTGCTCCTCTTAAGAAGCTTGAAGAGGACAGAGGTTTGGAAAATGGAGATTTTGCTCTGATTGATTTTGAAGGTTTTATAGACGGCAAACCTTTTGACGGAGGAAAAGCTGAAGGATATACTTTGGAAATCGGAAGCGGTTCTTTTATCCCGGGTTTTGAAGACGGACTTTTGGGTATGAAAGAAGGGGAGACAAAAGAGATAGAAGTAAAATTTCCTGAAAACTACAACTCTAAAGAGTTAGCCGGTAAAGATGCTGTATTTAAAGTGACTTTACATGAAATTCAGGTAAAAGACGTACCTGAAGCTCCGGATGAGGATATGCTTAAAAAGCTTCTTCCGGGAGTAGAAAATCCGACTGTCGAAGAGTTGGAGTCTCAGGTAAAAGAACAATTGAAAAATGAAAAATTGCAAAAACTTTTCAATGAAGAAGTAAAGCCAAAGTTTATAGAAGCTGTTTTGGAAAAAGTTCAGTTTGATATACCTGAAAATATCGTAGAGCAGGAAATAGATCTACAGGTACGAAATATTTTCGGAAGTATGAGTGAAGATGAAATAAAAGAGTATTCTGAAAATCCTAAAAAAATAGAAGAGAAAAGAGAAGAATTCAGAGAAGAAGCTGAAAAAAGTGTAAAACTTACATTTATAGTAAATGAACTTGCTCAAGCTGAGGATGTGAAAGTTGATGACCAGGAAGTTATGCAACTTATCTATTTTGAAGCAATGCAGCAGGGTCAGGATCCTAAGCAGTATTATGAATATTATCAAAAGCAAGGATTGTTACCTGCCATAAAAATGTCTATAGTTGAAGAGAGACTCTTTAATGGACTTTTTACAAAATACAACAAGAAAGAGACTAAAAAGTAATGAGCTATGTTCCTATTGTTGTTGAGAAGACAGGTCGAGGAGAGAGAAGTTATGATATCTACTCAAGACTTTTAAAAGACAGAATTATCATGTTAAGTGGCGAGATAAATGATGCAGTTGCATCATCTATCGTCGCTCAACTTCTTTTTTTGGAAGCTGAAGATCCGGAAAAAGATATATATCTGTATATAAACTCTCCCGGTGGAGTAATAACAAGTGGATTTAGTATATATGATACCATGAATTATGTGAGGGCTGATATCTGTACTATCTGTATAGGACAGGCAGCGTCCATGGGGGCTTTTTTGCTCAGCTCCGGTGCAAAAGGCAAGAGATATGCTCTTCCAAATTCCAGAATTATGATTCATCAGCCTTTGGGTGGAGCACAGGGACAGGCTACCGATATAGAGATACAGGCAAAAGAGATACTCAGAATGAAACAGTCTCTCAATGAGATATTGGCAAAAAATTGTAATCAGAAAATTTCAAAAATTCAAAAAGATACTGAGAGGGACTTTTTTATGAGTGCAAAAGAGTCAGCAGAGTATGGTTTGATAGATAAGGTTCTGGAAAAAAGCTTTAAATAGTACAGAAGGAGAACTTTTCTAATGGTTCGTTTAAACAGAAGTAAAGTAAAAAGCAGTATGAGCAGTAGTAATATTATCAAAAGCAGTAATACTGTAAAAAAAGAGACTGATAGTGAAGTTATTAAAAATGTTGAAACTTCAAATGTTCAAAATCAAAATAGTGAATTAGAAAAGTTCTCCTTGTTTGTATTAAAAGTTATAATGGATGAAAATGTTCCTCCGACACCAAATAATTTTCAGATTTATTTTGAAAAACTGCTTGAAAACAAACCTCTTTCATTTAGAAAAAGAATAAATGAATATCTTGAAGCTGATACAATCAATGAAGATGAATATCGTGCTAAAATGGAAAAAGATATAAGAGAGGGTTTTCTAAATATAAAAAATATCATGAAAGTAGTTTCTACTGTTTATAAAAATCTTAGTGTTATGGAGCAGATTGTTAAAAAAAGGGCTGATGAGTTGAGTGTTAATTCAAGTCAGCTTGCAGCTAGTAATGTTATCTCTGTTTTGACGGAAGATTTGAAAAAACTTATCAATCTGACTCAGAAACAAAAAGAGACATTGAAAACATATTACGAAAAAACAGCAGATATTTTAAAAGATGTGGAAAATAAGGCGATTTTTGATGCCAGATATGGTGTTTACAATAAAAAATATCTCATTCGTATGCTTGAAAAAGAGTTAAAATCGATCCAGCAGTATAATCACAGCAGTTCGCTTGTTATGATAAAGATTAAAGATTCTACGCTAAGTAAAATAGTAAATTTCAAAGAGAGAGATATGCTTGTAAGAAATATAGCAAAACTTCTTCTGAAAACTTCAAGAAGAAGTGATATCTTGGCCCACTACGGAGACGGGATATTTGCGGTGCTTATGAAACATACTGATTTGAACAGTGCGAAAAAAGCTTGTGATAGAATAGGAGATTTGATATATTCGACAAGTTTCTTTATAGGAGGAGATGAAATAGAAGTGGATGTTGAACTTGGAATAATGCCACTTAATCCTGCTTATACTATAGAAGAGATAATTTCGGCTGCTTTGGATGTTTTACCAAAAACAGGAAAAAACATAGAGCCGTATCTTGTTGGAAGAGTAGAGGATGATGGAGAAGATGAATGATAAGAGAGATTTTAGTTTATCCAAATAAAAAACTAAAAGAGATTTCCAAAGATGTAACAGATTTTGATAGTGATTTACACAGGCTGCTTGATGATATGTATGAAACTATGATTGCCAAAGACGGGATAGGTTTGGCTGCTATTCAGGTTGGAGTAGCCTTGAATGCTTTGATTATCAACTTGGCAGATGAAGAGGGCAAGCAGAAGAAAGAGGATCTTATTGAAGTTATAAATCCAAAAATTTTAAAAGCAGATGGAGAAGAGGTCTATCAGGAAGGTTGTTTAAGTGTTCCTGGGTATTATGATGATGTTCAAAGAGCCAAAGAAGTAACTGTAGAGTATTATGACAGATTCGGGCAAAAAATAGTAAGGGATCTTGACGGATTGTTGGCAATAGCTATGCAGCATGAAATGGATCATTTGAAAGGGCATCTTTTTATAGAAAAACTTTCATATCTAAAACGAAAAAAATTTGAGAAAGAGTGGAAGAAAAAGCTGAAGTCGGGCAGATAAAAGTGCCCAGCAGGAGAGTTAAAAAAGCATTTTGTGCCACACTGGATTTTCATGATGCGAAAAAAGTTCTTGTAGAAGCAACTCTCATCAGGGCTTTACCTGCTTTTTCCATAGTAGGTATGGCAAATATCAGCATACAGGAATCAAAAGATAGGATAAAATCATCACTTTTGTCTTTAGGGTATAAATTTCCTACACAAAAAATAACAATCAATCTCTCCCCTTCTGATATAAAAAAAGAGGGTAGTCATTTTGATTTGGTTATAGCATTACTTGTTTATTTTCAAAAAACTTCTTTTACATGTGAAGATTTTTATATATTTGGAGAATTGGGATTAGACGGTAAAGTACACTCTTCATCAACAATTTTTCCTATACTTCTGTCTCTTGCAAGAAAAGAGAGAGAAATAAATGTTTTAATTCCTAAAGAATTGGTTTCAAAAGCTTCACAGATAGAGGGTTTAAATGTCTATGGTACTGATTCATTAAAGGATGCTATAGATTTTTTTGAGAGCCAGAGATATAAAAAAGAGCCTCCGTTTAAAGATGAAAGTTATACTTTTTATGATAAAAAAATAGATATCAATAAAAAAGAATACTACTATAATGTATCTTACCCTTTTGATTTTTCAGATGTCAAGGGACATGGCTTTTTAAAAAGGATATTGACTGTAAGTGCGGCAGGTATGCATAATATACTGTTGGAAGGAAGTCCTGGATGCGGGAAGAGTATGAGTATAAAAAGGCTTAGATATATACTACCTCCTTGCTCTATAGAAGAAATTCTTGAGATTAATGCTTTTGATAACAGTGTTGATTTGAGTGCAACAAGACCTTTTAGGTCTCCTCATCACAGTTCCAGTAAGCCCAGTATTTTTGGCGGGGGAAGCGGTAAAGCAATGGCAGGAGAAATTGCTCTTGCCAACCTTGGCATACTTTTTTTTGATGAAATACCTTATTTTTCAAAGCAGGTATTGGAGAGTTTGAGAGAACCTTTGGAAAATCATAAGGTTTTGATTTCCAGAGTGCAAAACAAGATAGAATACAGGGCAAAATTTTTGTTTGCAGCTGCCTTAAATCCATGTCCGTGTGGAAATCTTTACAGCAAGACAAAAGAGTGCAGATGTTCCGATTTGGAAATATCAAGATATAGAGCCAGGTTGTCAGAGCCTATTTTAGACAGAATAGATTTACATGTAAAGATGGATGAAACTTTTTCAAAAGATGAAACAAAAAGTTCAGAAAAGATGTTTGAAGATGTTTTAAAAGCTTTTGTTGCCCAAAGGAAAAGAGGTCAAAAAGAGTTAAACGGAAATCTTGATGAATTAGATATAAAAAGATACTGTATTTTAGATAATGAGGCAGAAGAGACATTGCAAAAGGCCATACAGAGATTTTCTCTAAATCAGAGGGGAGTGTCCAAGATACTTAAGATATCAAGAACTATCAGTGATATAGAAGGCAGTACGGATATCAGGAAAAGAGATATTTTGGAAGCAATAGGATATAGGAGAAGATGATGAAAAAAGTTTTTAAAGAAGTGGGAAGTCTGGATAAAAGATGTTATGAAAAGTTTTTTTTGAGTGAAGATATCCTAATGGAGCATGCTGCAGATTCTTTAGGGTATCTGATAAAAAATCTTTTGGAAAAAGAAAAAAAAGTTTTTATACTTTGTGGACCAGGAAACAACGGTGCAGACGGGATTGCATGTGGAAGGATTTTATCAGGAGAGTATGATGTCAGTATAATGTTGCCTTTTGGGGCAAAGTCAAAGATGGCGAAATTACAGTTACAAAGATATGAAGCTGTTGGAGGCGTGATTGTTGAAGAAGTGGCAGAAGCTGATCTTTATGTAGATGCTCTTTTCGGTTCGGGATTGAGAAGAGAGCTTGATGAGTTTTCATGTGGAATTATAAATAGATTAAATGAATAAAATGCTATAAAAATATCTTGTGATATACCAAGTG
>CAYRRJ010000031.1:0-9852 GCA_964426645.1 uncultured Campylobacterales bacterium
AAACTTTCTTGTTTTGCTATGTATTCCATATGGTGCGTAACATCAGTTTTTAAGTTTATTTAAAGCTTTATTATATACTATAAGTTATTAAGCTAATCAAAAATTCAGATAATTATGAGCCTACATAACTGTTATGATACAAATCGTAACATCAAACTATACCTTTTTCCTCCATATCTTTTAACTCCTCTTCGCTCATACCCAACATATCTTTGTAAATCTCTTTGTTATGTTCCCCCAGCTTTGCTCCTGCCCACTTTATTCGTCCGGGAGTCTTTGAAAATTTAGGCATAATTCCGGGAACTTTAAGCTCTCCAAGCCCTTCAACTTTTACACTATCTATCATATTTCTGGCTTTATAGTGAATATCATTGAAAATATCCTCTATATTATAAATAGGACCGGCTGGTATTTGATACTCATCTAGTATCTTTAAAACATCTTTTATATCCATAGTTTTAGTCCAAGCCTCTATCTGCTCATCAAGATACTCCATCTTTTTGGCTCTTCCGTCGTTATGTGCAAACTCTTCGGTATCCAAATCTTCTCTATTCATAGCTTTTGTAAGTCTTTTAAAGATACTATCTCCGTTTGCACCTATGGCGATGTATTTGCCGTCTTTGCATCTGTATATATTTGAAGGAGCGATGCCAGGAAGTGTATTTCCGCTTCTTTCTCTTATGAATTTAAACTGATCATATTCTGGAACCATACTCTCCATCAAAGAGAAAATCGCCTCATACAAAGCTACATCTATGTACTGTCCCTCTCCGCCTTTTACATCTCTGTTGTATAGAGCCATCATCGCACTCATAACAGCATAAATCGCAGCAATCGAATCGCCTATGCTGATACCTGTTCTAACAGGAGGAAGATCCGGATATCCGGTTAGATACCTGATACCGCCTATTGCTTCACCGATACTTCCAAATCCGGGCTTTTGACTATATGGTCCGTCTTGTCCGTATCCGGAAATCCTCACCATTATGATTTTATGGTTTATCTTTTTTAAATCCTCATATCCTATTCCCCACTTCTCCAAAGTTCCCGGTTTAAAATTTTCTATAACGATATCTACCTCTTTGGCAAGTTTTTTGATGATTTCTTGCCCCTCTTTCTCTCTTAAATTTAGAGTTACACACTTTTTGTTTCGAGACTGCACATACCACCACAAAGATGTGTCATCTTTCATAAGTCTCCATTTTCTAAGGGGATCTCCTATCTTTGGGGGCTCTACCTTTATAACCTCAGCTCCAAAATCTGCAAACAACCTTCCTGCAAAAGGTCCTGCTATCAAACTTCCAAGCTCCAGTACTTTAACACCCTCCAAAGGCATATTATCACTCATTATCTCCTCCAATCGAACATTTTTCATCAACATAAGCCAAATGGCTACTTAAATCACTCTTTATCTCTTTTTTTATCAACTCGACACAATCCATCAGTTTTGAAAACTCTATCTCTGTTTCTATACCCATGGACTCTAGCATATTTATCAAATCTTCACTCGCTATATTTCCGGCAGCCCCCGGGGCAAAAGGACAACCTCCTAGACCTCCGGCAGCCGATTCAAGCTTTTTTACACCACACTCTAGTGCTACTACTACATTTGCAAGTCCCATACCTCTGGTATCGTGAAGGTGAAGTGAAAACTCTTGATTTGGAAATTTTTCGTTGAGATATGTTAGAACTTCTCTCATTTGAAGAGGATTTGCTATACCTATAGTATCGGCTAAACATATCTCATCCACTCCAAGCTCAAGTCCGTTTTTTACCATCCATTCAACCTCTTGAAGCTTTACATCTCCCTCATAAGGACATCCAAATACGGTGGCAACTGCAAATTTTATCTTTAAATCTGGCAGAGTCTTTTTTATCTCTTTTAAACCCTCAAAAGACTCAACCCTACTTCTTCTCACATTTGCCCTGTTGTGAGATTCACTTGTAGAAATCACATAGGTTATCTCATCAACCCCTGCTTCATACGCCGCTTTTGCACCGAAGAGATTAGGCACCAAAGCGTTTATTGTAAAATCTCTTCTGGGATAGAGTTCCAAAATTTTTGAGACAATCTCCTTAGCATCACGCATTTGAGGAATCGCTTTTGGTGAGACAAAGGAAGTAACTTCTATCTTTTTAAAACCAGCATCTATCAGTTTTTTGATAACTTCTATTTTAATTTCAGGCGAAATATACTCTTTTATACTTTGAAAGCCGTCTCTTGGGGCTACTTCTACAATATCTACTTGTTTAGGATATACCATATTATCTCCTTTAAGGAGAAAATATACTATAAAGTTTATAAAATTTAGTAAAATTCGGGTTTAAATTTGGATAAAGGTACAAAAAGTGAGTAAAAAAGAAATCAGTTAATTGACTCTTTTATGACTTTTGCAATTCTTGCAATCTCATCTATCTTTTGAGTATTTGAAAGTGTATCATCTAGCAAAACTTTCACAAAAGAGCTTCCGACTATAACTCCGTCAACACCTTTTGCTTTATCTTTTGCTGTTTTTTCATTTACTCCAAATCCAACATAAACATCAGTATCGGAGTATTCTCTTATATTGGAAATCACTTCTGTTAAGTCTTCACTCGCCCCACTTCCGGTTATACCGGCATAAGCAACAAGATAGATAAATTTTTCACTACCCTTTACTACCTCTTTGATTCTCTCTTTGCTATCAGTAGGAGCTACAAAACTTATCAAAGATAATTTATGATTTTTCATAACAGGTTTATAAACCATAGCCTCTTCGTGTGGTAAATCAGGGATTATAAAACCATTTACTCCCAAATCTTCTGCAATTTTGGATATATTTTCAATCCCCTTTTGATAAAAAGAGTTAAAATACCCCATCCAAAGAGTATCTATCTTTTGGCTAATCTCTTTTGAAACTTCAAACAAATCTTCCATCTTAAAACCGTTTTGCAAAGATTTTAAATTTGCCTCTTCTATGATTGGACCATCAGCAACAGGATCAGAAAAAGGAATACCAAGCTCAAGCATATCAGCACCTGCTTCTTTTAGCGCAAATGCAACATCTTTTGTAAAATTTTTATCGGGAAATCCCGTGGTTATATATGCAACTAACTTTTTCAATCTTTCTCCAACTTAAAAGGAACTTTTATAATAAGAGGATTCAAAACAGTAAAATACTCCGCATTATCTTCCAAGTCCTCTCGATATTTTTCAAATTGGTCACTTATAAGCAAAAGCCAGTCTATAAACTCTTCACTAGCTGGACCTTGCATACTTCTTGCCTCTTCTATCACATCCTCAGCCAAAGATGAAAGTTTGACAATAGGTTCCAACTTTAAAAAACCTCCAGCTGATTTTAGGTTATGAAAAATTCTAAAGAGTTCTCCTATATTACTTTCATAATACTCCGATTTGTTCAGATTGATAATAAGAGGTTCCATGTTTTCACACATGACTGCATAGTGATTTAGAAAATCCTCAACAATATCCAGATCAAAATCAACTTCTAAATCAGAGTAGATGCCCATGATAATTCCTTATACTAAGCCCTTTCTTGGATTAGTATTAATTTTTAGACCTAATACCAGCCCGTTAAGTACAATTATACCATTTTTTTGATAAAATCAAATTATCTAAACAAAAGGTACATATAAATATGCAAACCATAACATCCATTAAAAAGAGCAAAGGCATAGAAAAACTGGTAATGATAACTGCATATGATGCTCTTTTTGCCTCTTTATTCGACAAAAAAGTTGATATGATTTTGGTAGGTGACAGTCTAAATATGAGTTTTGCAGGAGAGAAAGACACTCTTTGTATCTCTGTGGAGAGTATGATATATCACACAAGAGCAGTATGTAAAGGAGCAAAAGATACTTTTATAATCTGCGATATGCCTTTTGGAAGTTATATCGATAAAGAAACGGCTCTAAATAATGCAACCAGAATTTATAAAGAGAGTAATGCCCACGCAGTAAAGCTTGAAGGTGGCAAGGAGAGAGCAGATATCATTCAAGCTTTAACCAAAAATTCAATAGCAGTAATGGGACACATAGGACTTATGCCTCAGTTTGTAAGACAGGAAGGCGGCTACAAAATCAAAGGTAAAAATGACACAGAGATTAAAAAACTTATAGAAGATGCAAAGGCTGTGGAAGAGGCAGGAGCTTTCTGTCTGGTTCTTGAAGGAGTAAAAGCCGGAGTTGCAAAAGAGATAACAAACAGTATAGACATCCCTACCATAGGAATCGGCTCAGGAGTAGATACAGATGGACAAGTACTTGTATGGAGTGATATGTTTGGCTTTTTTGAAGAGTTCAAACCAAAATTTGTCAAAGAGTATCTCAACGGGGCAAAACTTATAAAAGATGGATTAAGTAACTACATAAACGATGTAAAAAATCTAAAATTCCCAACAGATGAGCACGCTTACTGATGGAAAGAGTGGTAGAGATAGATAAAATATCATTTGAAAATGATTTTGAAAAATCGTTAAGACCTACATCATGGAATGAATATATAGGTCAGGAAAAAATCAAAAAAAATCTGCAAGTTTTTATAAAAGCAGCAAAAAAGAGAGGGGAAAGCCTTGATCATGCTCTTTTTTTCGGACCTCCGGGACTCGGTAAAACAACTCTGGCATATATAATTGCAAATGATATGGAAGCCAATATAAAAATGAGTGCAGCACCTATGATAGAAAAGAGTGGAGATTTGGCAGCTATCTTAACAAATTTGGAAGAAGGCGATATACTCTTTATAGATGAGATTCACAGACTCACACCATCGATAGAGGAGATACTCTATCCCGCTATGGAAGATTTTAGACTCGATATCATCATAGGCAGTGGTCCTGCAGCCCAAACTATAAAGATAGATTTACCTAAGTTTACACTAATAGGAGCAACGACAAGGGCAGGGATGATAAGCTCTCCTCTCAGGGATAGATTTGGTATGCATTTTAGGCTACAATTCTACACCCAAGAAGAACTGGCAAAAATAGTAGTAAAAGCAGCTAATAAATTAGAAAAAAAATGTGAAGACAGTGCAGCACTGGAGATCGCAAGAAGAAGCAGGGGAACACCTAGAATCGCACTAAGACTTTTAAAACGTATCAGAGACTTTGCTGATGTTGAAGATGAAAAAACTATCAACAAAGACAGAACTATATACGGACTCAGTGAACTTGGAGTAAATGAACTTGGATTTGATGAGTTGGATTTAAAATTCTTAAGACTTCTTATCGAAGCAAAAGGAAGAGCTTTGGGACTTAGTACAATTGCTGCCGCACTCAGTGAAGACGAGGGAACTATAGAAGATGTAATAGAGCCTTATCTTTTGGCCAACGGATATATAGAAAGGACAGCCAGAGGAAGAGTGGCGGCTCCAAAATGCTACGAACTTTTTAGGTTAAATCCCGATAATATCGGTGGACTTTTCGGAGATAACTTATGATAAATACACAAAGAGTTTTTTTATTAATAATATTTTTGGTTGTGTTCTACTGGGTTCTTAAACTCTATCAACCTTTTTTGATGGTTATTACGATAGCCTCCCTTCTCTCTTTGGCTACATACAATATAAACAATCAAATAGAAAACATCTTTAAAAACAGAACTATTTCTGCACTGGTTTCTACAATTCTCCTTTTTATACTCTTCTTTGCTCCTATAGTATATACAATTACCTCTATAGGAAATGTAGTAAACAACTTTGAACCACAGATTGTTGACAAAACACTCTCTTATATAAAAAGTTTTGATTTTACTCTACCTCAAAGTATAGATTTTTTACAGGAGGATTTGGATAAATTTATAAAAGATTTGGATCTTACAAAAGTCACTACAGTAGTACTGTCATATCTTGGAACTTTAGGAAAAAACAGTGCAAATTTTCTAAAAGATATGGTTTTAATACTTGTATTTTATTTCTTTGCACTTCTAAACGGCAAAGAGCTGGGAAAATATTTCAGATCCATTCTACCTCTTACATGTAAAGAAATAGACACTATATTTTCCGAAATATCAAATGTTATGAGTGTTGTTTTTTACTCTATTTTAGCCACTGCTATCTTTGAAGGAAGTCTTTTTGCCATAATAGGGATAACTTTTGGTTATGACGGTCTGCTACTTGGCATATTTTACGGTTTTGCATCTTTGATTCCTATTATAGGAGGAGCTTTAATGTGGGTACCTTTGAGTGCCTATGAGTTTGCCAACGGTAACTATGTGGCAGGTTTTAGTATAGCCATATACTCTGTTGTTGTTATATCCATCATAGCAGATACTTTTATAAAACCTCTAATTATAAAATATATCAATTCCAAGCTTGTAACTGTCGGAGCCAATGTCAATGAAATACTTATTTTCTTCGCTATTTTGGCAGGTCTTAGTACATTTGGTTTCTGGGGTATGATTTTGGGACCTGCTATAACAACTCTTTTTATATCCTTAACTAAACTTCTGAAAATTCTAAAAGAGCAGAACTTTAGCCAATAGATTTTTTACAGCTTATTAAAGTTTGTAAAATCTTTTCATGTCTGATTTTTCGGTTTTCTATAAATGATATTTTCAAATCTCTTATATTCTGAAAATTATGAATAAGTCTTTCATAGTCCTTACTTAAAAAAGTTCTGTTTGCATTCATAAGATTATCCAATTCATACATGTGAAAAGCAACATACAATCTCTCTTTTATCTCTTGTAAAGGAGGTGTATAAAGAGTAAACTTTGCAGGATTGGATTCATACAGCTCTATTGACTCTTTTATTTTGTCATTCAAAAATGATATACATACTTCTGTCGCATTTTCATAATTGAATTTTACAGCACCCAAAATCATATTAAACTCAGAACTTATCAATGCATATGAATTTAAAATCTCATCATGATAAGGTTTTAAAATATGCTCATATACTCTTGCTGCAAATTTTCTTATATTTGCAAATTCTATATCTGAATGTATCTCATCTTTTTTTCTTATTATACTGTAGGGATTTTGCCATTTGTTCATCTCTTTTTCAAAATTTTCATAAACTCTTTTATTTTTTTCATTTACCCTAAACTCTATATCTTTCAATTCTCTGTTATATTTTTTAAACATTTTTCCTATAAGGTCATCATCCCAAAACAACTTTTTATGAATATTGTCAGAATCTATATATGAAACTTCATAATCCACTTTTTTATAAAGTATTGTTTTTCTGATAATCCCTTTCTTACCAATCACATATCTACTTTTTTTTACGGTTTTAATGTTATTGTATATCTCATTTGCTATTGTATCTATAATATTTTCAATATTCTGGTATGACTCTTTTAACTCTTTTGAAAACTCATCTTTTAGTCTTAGAAACTCCGTGGTAGAAACTTTGTCAAACTCCTCTATTCTTTCAATTAATTCATTATATATATCCAAAAACAGTCTATACTGAGAAGATATAATATCACAGATATTTTTCATCTCCTTCTTTATAGAATACTCTTTGGAAGAAGCTGCCTGTGGCTGAATATCAAGTTTGATAAATTCAAGAACCTTGGCTATATTTGACTCTTTTGCCAATTTCAAATTTTGAGAAAGATCCATATTTAAAATATTATCAATCCTGTTTCTGTATTTTTTATACTCTTCTTCTATATAAAATTTATTATCATTTTGAATATCCTCTTTCAGCTTTACATGTAAACTATCCAAAAACTCTTCAAGAGCTTCATACATCAAAACCTCTTTGTCACTGCTTCTGGATTTCAGAGCCTGCTTGGCAGATATGGCAATCACTTCGCTAAAAAACTCTTTAAATGTCTCTTTTACATATCTTAAAGTCTCTTCAACCTCATCTTCGGTAAATTTGTCTTTCTGATTTAAAACACACAGAGATTTGTTTTTATACTCATTCAAATATTTTCTTAAAATTCTGGTTTCACTCATTTTCCCGGCATTGTCA
Organism: uncultured Campylobacterales bacterium; assembly: GCA_964426645.1. Classification (GTDB taxonomy): domain Bacteria; phylum Campylobacterota; class Campylobacteria; order Campylobacterales; family Sulfurospirillaceae; genus CAYRRJ01. The sequence continues at coordinate 7,929 of CAYRRJ010000031.1, forward strand.
ATAAGTGTCAACCAGATTATACCATCCACCTCTTTTAAAACCTTTACAGTTGTCTGTGTATCACTTGCAGCCTGAGAATTTAATCCGGGAGTATCAACAAAAACAATATCTCTCAATAAATTAAGAGGGGAATAAAGAGTCAAATAATCTATATCTTCAACATTTTCCCTTTGGTCAGTAAACTTGGATATAGCATCTATATCATGATATTCATCTCTTCCGTCTTTATACTTTACTCTTATCTTTAACTCATCCCCATATCTTATATAATTTACTTTTGATGTTACAGGAGTAATCCCGGTAGGTAAGATATTTTTAGCCAAAAGAGCATTTAAAAATGTTGATTTTCCACTTGAAAACTGACCTGTAACAGCTACTTTCATAGGCTCTTTTAATCTGGCTTCCAAATTTGATACAGCCTGTCGCAAAGGAATCGAAGGGGAAAGTTTATCATCCAAAAGCACGTGTTTAAACTGTTTTAACAATCCTTCAAGTGTCTTATCAAACAAAGGAGCCTGTTTTAGATACTCTTTTTTATATGCACATATAAACCTATCAAGCAGACTCATTTTTTATCCCTTCCAAAGTATCAAGGTCACTTTCAATCTGTTCGTATGCTTCTAATTTTGCCTCTATTTCAGATAGTCTCTGTCTTTTGTACCTTGATGATTTTCCTATACTTCTGATAGTGTTTTCTATTATCTCTTCTTTTATACGTATATCTTCTTCAATTTGTTCTAAAGGTGTCTTACACATACCGATAAAAGAATCCAGCATATATCTGTTTATATTTTCAAGTTTTTTCTTCACAATATTCCCAATCTCTTTTACCTCTTCATTTAACTCTTTTGCAATTTCATCTCCGAGGATATTTATATCCTTTTTCCCATACTTTTTAATTAATTTGTCAATTTTATTCAAAAATAAATCTTTATGAACAAAGGCTGAAAAAGATTTAAAATGTTTTTCAAAAAATTCTTTTGTATCAAACTCTACCGTTATCTCCTCTTCTATTTGAAAATCATCAAAACTTCTTTTAATAGCTTCAAAACTTTTCTGCAGTCTCTTTTGAAACTCATACTTGTAATCTCTTATCAAATCAACTACACCGTCTCTTACTCCTACCCCTACTATATAATCTATTCTTTTTTTCTCCGGTAATGTCGAGTTTTTTCTGACCTCATAGGAAACATCATCCAAAACCCTCTGTTTAATCAAATCCCTCAGATATATCAATCTTTCATCTACAAATTTATCAAGAGTACTCAAATAGCTTTTTATACTACTCTCATGATTTTGTATCAGTTGTTTCAACTTTTCAATATATTCAACCAACTCTGTTTTTTTACTCTTGTATATCTCCATCTCTTTTTGAATTTCACTATTTGATTTTCCCAATAATCTTTTTTCTTCCAATAGAAGATTCTTTGTATTTTGTATTATTGATTTCAACTCTTTGGAATTGCTTTGTATTATCAAATCTGCCTTTGGAGAGTTTTTGCCAAAAAGTGTTTTTTTCAGATACTCTTCAAAATTCAATATTCCTGTTTTATCCAGACTGTAGCCTTTTTTAAGAGCATCCTGAGCTTTTCCTATCCTGTGCAAGAGTGCCATTTTGGCAGAAAGCGGAATAAAATCTATCTTATTTATGATAGATTTTGTCAAAGATTCTTTATTCAATTCTTTCAATCGCTGTATTATCGAATTTTTTGTATATTCTATAACTTCATTCAGCTCTTTTTTATCTACTGTATCTATCCTTGTTATTACTATCAGTAATCTTGCTATATTATTATACAAAATAGAGTCTATGATAAAATCAATGTCTTTTTTGGTTGCAGACTGATTTACATTCATGAGATGACACATCAAATCACAGTCATTCAGATAATCCAATGTTATCTCTTCTCTTTGAACAATAGGG
>CAYRRJ010000032.1:0-9647 GCA_964426645.1 uncultured Campylobacterales bacterium
CACTTCAGAACTGAAGATAAGTGGTGCATATATCCTATGTATGACTTCGCCCATCCGCTATCTGATTATATAGAGGGGATTTCTCACTCTTTATGTACTTTGGAATTTGAAAACAACAGAGAGATATATGACTGGTTGTTAGATACTCTAAAATTAGAACCGCCGAGACCTTATCAGTATGAATTTGCAAGACTCAATATAAACTATACCGTTATGAGTAAAAGAAAACTTTTAGAGCTGATAGAAAGAGGCAAAGTAAGTGGTTGGGATGACCCAAGACTTCCGACTATAGCAGGATACAAAAGAAGAGGCTATACACCAGAGGCTATACTCAACTTTTGTGAGCAGATAGGTATAGCAAAATCCAACTCCGTAGTCGATGTATCTCAATTGGAATTTTGTATCAGAGATGATTTAAATAAAAAAGTACCAAGGGTTATGTGTGTATTAAACCCTCTAAAAATCACTATTACCAACTATAAAGGAGAGGAGCAGATAGATGCTTCATACTACCCACATGATGTACCAAAAGAGGGATTTAGAAAACTGCCTTTTTCTCGTGAGATATATATAGATAGAGATGATTTTATGGAAAACCCGCCAAAAGGGTATTTTAGATTGACTCCCAATCAACCTGTCAGGTTGAAACATGCTTATATAATCTCATGTGAAGAGATTATAAAAGATAAAGATGGAAATATAGTAGAAATAAAAGCAAAATACTATCCCGATTCCAAAAGTGGAAATGACAAAAGCGGTATAAAAGTAAAAAGTGCAATCCAATGGGTAAGTGCGAAAGATGCCATAAAAGCAGAAATAAGGCTATATGACCGACTTTTTGCAGTAGAAAATCCTCAAGGATTGGAAGATTTAAATCCAAACTCGCTTAAAATCATAAAAGATGCCTTGATAGAACCGGCTATCATAAATGATAAACCGGATGTAAGATTTCAGTTTGAAAGAGAGGGTTACTTCTATAAAGACCCTATAGATTATAGTGATGAAACCCCTGTTTTCAACAAAATAGTAGGATTAAAAGACTCATGGTCCAAAAAAATCAAAAAAACAGATTTAAAGCCAAAGCCAAAGCCAAAACCTCAACCAAAACCCCAAAAACCACAAGTCGAAGGTGAAGTGGCTCCTATGAGCGAAGAGGAACAAAAACTCTTCGATAACTACACCAAAAATCTAAAACTAAATAGTGAAATAGCAAATACTTTAGCCAGAGATAAACAACTCTCAGATTTTTTTGAAAAGGCAAGAGAAGATATGGATTTGGTTATAAACCTGGCAAATATAGTAGCAAACGAAGTAGCAAGAGAGTTAAAACAGACTCAAAAACCAAGCTTTACGCCTACCCAAATAGCAAAACTTGCAAAAATGATAGATGATGGTACAATTTCAAGCAAAATCTCCAAACAAGTCTTTGAAGAGATGAGAAAAAGTGGAAAAGATCCTGAGAAAATAGTCCAAGAAAAGGGACTTATACAGATAAGTGACCCTAAAGTGATAGAGCCTATCATAGATGAAGTGATTTCAAAAAACCCTGATAATGTAGCCAAATTCAAAGCAGGGAATGAAAAACTTTTGGGATTTTTCGTAGGTCAAGTACTAAAAGCCACAAAAGGAAGAGCAAATCCTCAAATAGTAAATAATCTAGTAGCTGAAAAATTAAAATAAAAACAATCAAAACCCTCATATACTTAATGAGGGTTTTATACTAACTTATAACCTTGAGAATAGTGATTTTCTATGATATCAAAAGGAAGTTTTTTTCTCAATCTTTTAACCAAATCTTTTAATTTGGAAGGTTTTTGCTCCTCAACTTCTCCCCAAATATGCTCCAAAATCACAGAAGTCGGAAATATATGATTTTTAGATGATGCCAACAAAGATATAAATAGTTTTTCATATTTTGTAAGTTTTATTACTCTATTTTTATATAAAAGCTCACTATTTTCTATATCCCAGACAAGAGAATCTCCCAAAAAGATACTTTTATCCTCTTTCAACTCCGATATAGCCTTTTGCAATGCCTCTTTTAAATCTTTTCTGGTTATAGGTTTTGCTAAATATTTAGTGAGATTCAACTCCGTAGCAAACATAAGTTTTTCCACATCTTTTATAGCGGTAAGCATTATTATTTTTGTCTTTTTATCACTCTCCCTAACCCTTTTTGCAACCTCCAATCCATCAAGTTTTGGCATATCTATATCCAAAAGCAAAACATCAGGAGAGTTTTCAAGATAGAGTCTATAAGCCTCTTCTCCATTTTTAGCTTCATATACCTCATCAAAATATCTGCTTAAATATCTGGCATAATTCGTTCTTGTTATCTCTTCATCTTCAGCATATAATATCTTCATAAAACAATCCTAAAACAGGCACCATCTTTACTATTTGTCACACTCAACTCTCCTCCCATACTCTCTTCTATAATCATCTTTGCCATGGAAAGACCGTGTCCCGTCCCTTTGCTCTCCTTTTTCGTAGTAAAATAAGGATCAAATATCTTATCAAGATTTTTAGGCTCGATACCACCGCCGTTATCACAGATCTCAACTACAACTCTGTTTTGAAACTTCTCTACTACTATTTTAATAAAAGGATTTTTGGGTTTAGTTTCCAAAAGTGCATCTTTGGCATTGTTGAGCAAAACAAGAAGAGTCTGAACAAACTCCTTCTTATATCCTGTTATACTCATATCACTCTTTACATGTAAAGAACAATCAATTTTTTTATGCTTTAAAAGGGGCTCTATCAAAGCAAATGTATCATCAAAAGCCTCTTTTATAAAAAAAGTTGTTTTTTCCTTATCGGGATGTAGATAATTTCTAAAACTCTCTATAGTATCTGACATAAAAATAGTCAAATTCTCTATCTGATTCAAATCCTCTTCCAGCTTATCTTTTGTTAATTTTCCATCTTCAAAATTGGTATCTATATTGAGTATAACAGAGTTTATTTGAGCTAAAGGCTGTTTCCACTGATGTGCTATATGCTCCAACATCTCTCCTATGGAAGCCAATTTTGCCTGACGCATAAGAAGTTGGTTTTTTTTCAATATGAGAGATTGCTGAATTTTAATTTTTTTAACTAAAAAAAAGATAACAATCAGTAAAACTATTAAAACTATATATATCATTTCGCAATTATATCAAAATATGGGCATCTCTAAAAACCTACATATCTCATAGCTTTAAAAGAAAGCAGATACCCTTTAGTTACTTTTTTATGTCCAATTTATAAATATGCCAAAAAATGACTATATTTATTATATTTATATTAATTAAAATAAATAGTTATCTATATTTAACATATAACAAGCTCTATCTTTGTAATCTTACAAAAAAGTAAATGGGGGATTTATGCTGAACTTCTTGATTTTACTTATAGCCTTGTCGCTATTTTTAATTATGATTCGTTTTTTGAAAGGACCGACTCTGGTTGACAGAGTTGTTGCTTTTGATTCAATGAGTATTGTTGCTACTTCTCTGTTGGTAGTCTTATCTTTCTACTTTAAAAAGAGTCTCTATTTGGACATAGCTTTTATATTTGGATTGATAGGCTTTACAGGAACAGTAGTCTTTGCAAAATTTTTGGATAAGGAGCTCTGATGTTGGTAATCTTAGGTTATATCCTTGGTTTTTTAGGAGCACTTCTGTTTTTTATAAGCGGAATAGGACTTCTTCGTATGCCGGATACTCTAACAAGGATGCAAGCCGCAACAAAAGCTTCAACCCTTGGTTCATTGCTAATTATTCTTGCAGTAGCATGCTTCATGCCGGAGTGGAGTTTAAAACTTATTGTTTTGGCTATGTTCATACTTATTACAAATCCAATCTCATCTTCTGTGTTGGCAATGACTACATACAAAAGATTTAAATCTTATATTTACAATCCAAGCGGAGCCGATGCTTTTAAAGAGCAAGAAGAGATAAATGCGAAGAAGGAGGAAGAAGAATGATAGGCTTACTGATACTGTTTACGTTTTTATCAATCATAATCGTAGCTTTAATCTCTGTAAACAGTAAAGATATAACACAATCTGTAATGCTTTTTATGGGTGTGGGACTTGGTTCTGTAGTCCTTTTCTTTATATTTCAGGCACCTGATGTCGCTTTAACCGAAGCCGTCATCGGAACGGGAGTAAGTACAGCTATATTTTTACTGGGTATAAGACATACTACTCAGGAGAAGGAGATAAAAAATGAATCTTAAAAAAGAAATCAGTATAAAAAGCATTGTTTTATCTATCCTCTCTTCTGCTTTGATGCTTGGCATATTATCTCTGCTTTTGAGTATTAAAACAAATGTACATAAAAGTGTAGGAGACCTTTTTCTTTCTATAAACATGGATACGGCTACTGCCAATGCGGTAACTTCTGTAGTCACATTTTTCAGGGGTGTTGATACGCTTGGTGAGGTAAGTGTGCTGTTTCTGGCAACAACAGGTATCGCCATGATTTTTTCAGCTTCTCAAAGACACTATGAGAAAATTATTCACCAAGACAGCTTTATCCTCAGAGTAGGAAGCAGACTGCTTCTTAGTGTCATTATCCTTTTTGGAGTATATGTAATTGTACACGGACATTTAAGTCCAGGAGGAGGATTTCAAGGAGGTGTTATCATAGCCAGTGCATTTTTGCTACTATTCCTCGCAAATCCAAATATGCACCTCAATCACTCCTTGCTAACTATAGGAGAATCTCTCAGTGGGGCAAGTTATGTTCTTGTCGGTTTAATAGGACTTTTCAAAATGAATATAATTTTTGGAAACTTTCTACCTCATCCTGTTGCACAGATAGGAGAACTTGTAAGCGGTGGTATCATACCAATTATTTACATAATAGTCGGTATAAAAGTAGGAAGTGAAATGAGTGTCATAATAGAACAGTTTATAAAAGAAGAAGCGAAAGACGAGGTGAGAAATGCTTGATTTTTTCAATGAACAAAGCACAGTAGAGTTAATTATAGTTATAGGATCTCTGACTCTGTTTTGTATAGGTCTTTTTGGTATATTTACGCAAAAAAATCTGGTTAAGGTTCTGGTTTCTCTTTCTATCATGGAGTCATCTTTATTCTTATTTTTTATAGGACTTCACTATAAAGTCGGAAGAGTAGCCCCAATAGTTGATGAAAATCTGAAAACTTTTACAAATATGGTTGATCCCGTACCACAGGCTATGATACTGACTACTATAGTTATCGGATTAGCTGTTTTGGCTCTGGGATTATCATTTGGTATCGAATACTTTAAACTTACCGGTATAAACGATATCTCAAAAATGAATGAATTAAAGGATTGAGAATGAGTTTAGGATACTATTTTTTACTACCGGTTATCTTCTCCTTTTTAACTCCTTTTTTCAAAAAGTTGGGAGATTACGGAGTTAGAGGAAGTTCGGTTTTACTAAACATTATACTCTTTTATGAAGCTTTAACCTATACAAAGGTAAATCTGCCTCAAATAGCAGAGTTTTCTATAGCTCCTCCTTTGGGAATAGCTTTTATACTTGATCAGTTTTCATTGTTGTTTTTATTGATTTTTACATTTAGCGGATTGGTAGTTTCACTATATCTTCTCTGGTATTTCAAAGTAAATAAAAATGATAATGAAACAAGATTTTATGTCTTTTTCAATATGCTGATAGCAGGAAGTATAGGTTTGATACTAAGCTGTGATATATTCAATGTATATATCTTTTTTGAAATAGTTGGTATATCATCTTATACTTTGGCAGCTTTCAACAAAGACAAAAAAGCTTTGGAAGCAGGTATAAAATACCTCATAATAGGCTCTGTTGCTTCCATATTTATAGTTTTTGGCATAATGCTTATATATTTGCAGCTCGGAACTGTAAACATAGGTTTAATAGCACAGAGAATAGGAGATATAGACCCTAGAATTTCAGCTCTTATTGCTTTAATGCTCTTTTTGGGTTTTGGTACAAAAGCAGAACTTTTTCCACTTAACTTTTGGGTACCGGATATCTATCAGGGAAGTAACTCTTTTGTAGCCGGACTTTTCAGCTCCGTTGTATCAAAAGCCTATCTTTTTGTATTTTTCCATCTTTTTTATCTTTTTGGATTCAATACAAAATACTCCTTACTCATTATGAGTCTGGGTGCTGTTACATTCCTTGTTTCAGAATTGACAGCTCTTAGTCAAAAAGATATAAAAAGACTTTTTGCGTACTCATCACTCGGACAACTGGGAATTTTGTTTTTTGCACTATCATCAAATTCAAGCGATATAGTCTCCGGAGCTCTATTTCATCTCACAAGCCATTCACTTGGAAAACTTTTGATATTTTTGGCTTTGGGTATATTGATAAACAAATTTAATACTACTGATGTAAATATCTTTGGAGATTTCAAATCAAAATTTTTGATTTTGGTATTTTCCGTAGCATTTTTGTCAATCCTGGGAATCCCTCCATTTAGTGGATTTGTAGGTAAAATTCTTATTTTGAAAGGATTTGCACTAAGCCAAAACTATACAGCCGTCGGATTTATACTTTTAGTCTCTATTATTGAAGCTGTTTACTTCTTCAGAATCATAGCTTTGATGTTAGACAAAAAAAGAACAAAAAGAAATGTAGAGGTAGGATTTTTAAACTATACCTTGCTTGGTTTACTGGCAGGTTTGATTCTTCTGTTTGGTATATATCCTTCACTTCTTACACACTATACCGATATGGCAACTACGGCTTTAATGAGTCCTAGTAACTATCTTAACTATGCATTAGGAGTTGGACTATGAATGCAGTTTTTTTATTAATAAATTTACTTCCTCTGCTGTTTTTATACCAGATAGGAGGAGATTTGAATGTCAGTTTTAATTTGACAAAAGAGTTTACTTTGTCTCTGCAGTCAACACCACTGGGACTTTTCTTTGCATATCTTGTATTTTTCTCATCATTGTTGATTACCGTTGCCCAAAAAGAGAAAAAACTTACATGTAACTACTATGTTTTACAGTTTTTGCTCTCAATAGCAATGTTTGTTATAGTTTTTGCAGGTGATTTTATAACATTTTTTATAGGTTGGGAGGTAATGACATGGAGCAGTTATTTTTTGATATCAAAATCAAATCATATTACTGCCAAAACTTTACAGAAATATATACTATTTTCACTCTCTTCAGCCTTTTTCCTAATCGCAGGTATGGTAATAACTTACTCTTTTACCCATACTTTTGATTTTAATGAGATATCTAAAAATTTTATGCAGATTCCTCTAAATATGCAAGTAACTATTATAGTGCTTTTCTCAATGAGCTTCTTTATAAAAGCCGGTGTTATAGGATTGCACTATTGGGTAGTTGATGCATATTCCAAAGCACCTGACCTTTTCAGTGCGGTTTTATCTGCTGTAATGTCAAAAATGGGAATTTACGGACTTTTCCTTATATACGGAAATATTGTAGGATTTTATGAGTTAAAAGAGATATTCGGTAGCTTACTAAATGGTACAACTTTCGGATATACACTTGCATGGATAGGTGTGATAACATCTGTTATAGCTACCTTTAAAGCCATAAGACAGGATGAAGTAAAAAGACTTCTTGCATATTCATCAATAGCACAACTAGGATATATAATCTCAGCTGTGGGTCTTGGGACATCATTCGGAGTTGCAGGAGCAATGTACCACACACTTTTGCATACTATTATCAAACTGCTTCTGTTTATAAATGTAGCAGCAATTATAGCTCAAACAGGCAAAACAAAATTTAGTGAATTGGGAGGGTTGATATATAAAACTCCTATATCTTTTGTAATGCTTCTTATAGGTATCATAGCACTTGCAGGTATGCCTCCACTTGGTGGATTTGCCTCAAAGTTCATGATATACAACGCACTTTTGGATACTAAGTTTGCACTGGTTCTTATAGGTATGCTGTTCTCCGGTGCAGCTTCATTTCTATACTGTTACAAACTTGTTTACGGTATATATCTTGGTCATCCAAACTCAAAAGAGGTACAAAATCAAAAAGAGGTACATATAAGCTATCTTATACCTCAGATAATTCTTGCTATTTCACTTCTTCTTATAGGTATTTTTCCCGGAGCATTTTTATATGCCATAAATCCTATACTGCAAGAATTTACTTTAGAAGCTATTCCTGTTGACAATATAGGAATAATGAACAGTGCAATAGGAAATTTCAACGGTCTGTTTGTAATGAGTGCATTTGGAATTATTTTTGTACTAATTCTTATTTTGGTATTGACTCTAAAATCAAAAGCCGTTAAAAACAGTGACAGATTTGATATAAGTTACTGTGGAGAAATACCAAATGAAAAAACTCCACTTCACTACGGATATGGAATTGGAGCTGAGATTCACAGAATATCTTTTGTAAATGCCATATTAAAAAGGAGTTCATCATCTTTTTATGAATTTCTCTCATCACAAACAAAAAGAACATCTGAACTGTTCAGCAAATTATATTGCGGTAACATTCATGCAACCGCAGTCATAGCCCTGCTGTTTTTCAGCGCTTTGTTCTTTATAGGAGTTTACTAATGATTTTACAATTAATTTTACTAATAATGTTGGCTTATTCAGTAGGTTTTATATATTATGGTCTGTATAGAAATATAACTGCAAGAATCCAGGGAAGATACGGTCCTACCATATACCAGTCTTTTTATGACAGTATAAAACTTTTCGCAAAAGAGGAGAGTGTAAGTTACGGTTGGATGTTCTATCTGGGACCTATCATTATGGCAACCGGAGCTGTTTTGACTCTTATAATGGTACCGCTTTTCAGTGACGGAGAGTATCTAAAAAGCTTCACAACAAGCGGAAATCTTTTTGTGCTTCTTTATATAATGGTACTTGGACCTTTGGGAAATGCTCTGGCAGTCGGGGTTGGAGGAAACCCCTTTGGCGTTATGGGAGTTGTAAGAGGTTTGACCCGTCTTTTGGGATTGGAGCTTCCTTTTTATATAGCGATAATAGGACTTATCGTAGCAAGTGGAAGCAGTGATATTTCTCATATAATGAATATGCAACATACAGAGGGAATAAATGCTTTCAGATACCCTTGTCTGTTTATAGCTGCCATGATTTCAATGGTGGGTTTTATGGGAGCATCTCCTTTTGATATTCCGGGTGCCCCTCAGGAGGTTTACTCAGGACCAAGAACAGAATTCAGCGGTAAATTTCTGGCACTTCTTATGAGTCAGGGATCAATTTTTGCATTTGCAAAACTGGTATTGATTATAGATTTGTTTTTAGGCGGTGCAGACAACCTGATGATGTTGGTTCTCAAAACACTGATTATTTTTGTATCTATTATTTTCATAGGTATTGTTTACGGTAGATACAGAGTCGAACAAGCTGTTGATTTTTTAATGAAACTTCCTACTCTAATCGGACTTATCGGATTAGTAAAAATTATTTGGTTTAACTAAAAGGGGATAAAATGGAAAGTGGTTTTCACGGAAGCGATTTAGATAAAACTCTAAAATGCAAACTGGAAGAGAGTGGTCTGGTAAACACCCACTCCATAATGGAAAAAGCGGCAAACTGGTTCAGAAGCCACAGCATATTTGTTGTGGCATACGGAACAGGATGTGGAGCAATAGAGATGCCTCCTACTTTTACAAGCAGATATGATGCCGAGAGAATGG